>NZ_JARUJP010000011.1:0-123650 GCF_033659955.1 Clostridium tanneri | reverse complement strand
TCAAATTCCAATGTTATTGTCAACCCCTAATTTTAATGTTTTAAAATTAGTTATTTATAAACTAGTTCTTAAAATCTACTTTATTGTAGATAGTAGTAAATAGTTTATATAATTAAGTTGTCCTTTCACCGAAGGACATGTATTATCTTATCACATTAATGAGCATTGATTCGGATTATATCTTTTATTTTTAGCAAATATCTTTAAATTACTACTTAAATCTATCTATTTCTAACTAATATATGCATTGATACACTAGGATACGTTAATATATAAAATCCACTAAAAAGGCATATAAACGAACTTTCTTAGTGGATCTTATTCAATCTGATATATATCCTATAAATTTTTCACAATTTCTTTAAATCTATTACCTCTAGCCTCAAAGTTAGGGAACATATCAAAACTTGCACATGCAGGTGAAAGCGTTACTATGTCTCCACCTTCTGATATGTCTTTTGCTTTCAGTACAGCAGACTCTAAGTTTTCCTCGATAATTATATTTAAATCTTTCCCAGTTCTCACCTTGAACTCTTCAAAACTTTCTTTTATTTTATATTTTGTATCACCAATTAAAATTAAAGTCTTTATTTTTGAATGCCCTTCTTCCGCTAGGGATTGAAAAGGTATATTTTTATCGTATCCTCCGGCTATTAAAATCACAGGTTTATCAAAGGCCTTAAGTCCAGCTACTGTTCTAGTAGGACTAGAAGCTATAGAGTCATTATAGTATTTAACTCCATCTAATTCTCTTACAAATTCGCATCTATGCTCTACTCCAGTAAAAGTAGTAGATACTTCTCTCATACTACGTATACTTACATCATCACTTAATGCACAAAATGCAGCCAGTAAATTTTCAACATTATGCATTCCCTTTATCTTAACTTCATTTAAAGCGCATACTTCTTTTCCTTTTACATATAACTTACTGTCTTGAAAATATGCACCTTGCTCTACCTTGTTTTTCACACTAAACCTACTAATCTTTGCTATAGATTCTCTTACCATAGAGTTTGTTATCTCATTGTCCATGTTTAATACTAGTAAATCATTTTCGCTTTGATGCTTAAATATATTTTTTTTAGCATCAACATATTCCTCCATATCTTTATGAATATCTAAGTGGTTAGGACTTAAATTTGTTATAACAGCCACTTCCGGAGATACATTCATTGTCATAAGCTGAAAACTAGATAACTCTAAGACTACTCTATCACTGTCTTTTATATCTTCTATTTTAGTAAATAAGGGTGTTCCTATATTACCTCCAACCCATGTATTATATCCTTCCTGTTTAAGCATGTTATAAATTAAAGTTGTAGTAGTTGTTTTTCCATCGCTACCTGTTACTCCATATAATTTTGCTGGGCAATATCTTACAAACTCCTCTATTTCAGAAGTAATATAACTTCCTTCCTCTTTGGCTTTGAGCATAGCAGGACTATCTATTCTCATAGATGGAGTTTTAAATATTACATCGAAGCCTTTTAACTCATCTAGATAGTTATCTCCTAATATTAATTCTACTCCTCTATTCTTAAATTCCTTAGCGACTTCTCCTATTTGTTCTTCAGTTTTCTTATCAAAAGCAGTAACCTTTGCTCCTAAATCTACTAAAAAGTTTATTAATGGCGTATTACTTATGCCTATTCCAACTACTGCTGTCTTTTTGTCTTTTATAAAAATTTTAAAATTCTCAAAGTTTCTTTTCATTAAAAACCCTCCAAAACTAAAACCTGTCTATATAATTAATCTGTATATTAAATTATACCACTTTATAAAAAAAATAACTTACTTTCTCTAGTTATTTTTGATTATTTATTTGACAGTTTATTTAATTATACTTACTAAAATATAATTATAATAGATTTTTGTTGAACTAAGTCGAAATTGATAGAAAATATTTAATTTATAAACTTTATTGCTATCTATTGAACTTTATTGTCTTCATATGCTATACTATGTGTGTGCCGTAAGGAAACATTAATATAATTCCCCAAGTTTTAATTAAACATATAACATATCCCCATGATTAAACCCTATTTACCGGATATTAATATCCGGTTATTTTTTTAATTTTTTTGTGTTTTCATTAAATAATATTATATTAATACATAAATTATACTTACTAAGGTTATAAACCCAAAAAACTTTTTGATTGTAAAATTCAGTTAATCATTTAGTATTTTATCTTATCAAGTACAAATAAGCACTATGAATCTCCATCTCATTCATAGTGCTTTTGCTATATACTACATAAAAATTCACTTATTCTAAAAACCTAAACTGGTTACTAGAATATAATCTTTGTAATATTAGAATTCCATCTTCTCTTTTATGAAGCTTTTAATCTCATCTATACTTATTCTAAACTGTTCCATAGTATCTCTATCTCTAACAGTAACAGTGTTATCCTCTAAAGTATCAAAGTCTACAGTTATACAGTAAGGAGTTCCTATTTCATCTTCTCTTCTGTATCTCTTTCCTATACTTCCAGCTTCATCATAATCTACGTTAAACTCTTTTCTTAAATTATCGTAAATATCTAAAGCTTTATCAGAAAGTTTCTTAGTAAGCGGAAGTATAGCCACCTTAAATGGAGCAATAGCTGGATGGAAACGCATTACTGTTCTAACATCTCCGCCTTCTAATTCTTCCTCATCATAAGCGTCTACTAAAAATGATAAAGTTAATCTATCTGCACCTACGGAAGGTTCTATGCAATAAGGCATATATCTTTCATTTGTAACAGGGTCAAGGTAAGATAAATCCTTTCCAGAATGTTGTTGATGCTGCTTTAAGTCATAATCAGTTCTATCAGCTACACCCCATAATTCACCCCATCCAAAAGGATATAAGTATTCAATATCAGCAGTCGCATTGCTGTAGTGTGATAATTCTTCTTTATCATGATCTCTAAATCTTATATTCTCTTCTTTAATTCCAAGATTTAATAAGAAATTCCAACAGTATTCCTTCCAGTAACTGTGCCACTCTAAATCTGTACCTGGCTGACAGAAAAACTCAAGCTCCATCTGTTCAAACTCTCTAGTTCTAAAAGTAAAGTTACCAGGAGTTATTTCATTTCTAAAAGACTTTCCTATTTGAGCTATACCAAAAGGAACTTTTTTTCTTGAAGTTCTTTGAACATTTTTAAAGTTTACAAATATACCCTGAGCTGTTTCAGGTCTTAAAAATATTTCTGCTTGAGTATCCTCAGTAACACCTTGGAATGTTTTAAACATTAAATTGAACTTTCTTATATCTGTAAAGTTATGTTTTCCACAAGTAGGACAATCTATTCCATTATCGTCTATATAACTCTTTAATTTTTCATTGCTCCAACCATCAGCACTAGCTTTCTCTATACCTTGAGCTGTCATATGCTCTTCTACTAGCTTATCTGCTCTAAATCTAGCTTTACACTCTTTACAATCCATAAGAGGATCTGAAAAATTACCTACGTGACCTGAAGCAACCCAAACATCCTTGTTCATAAGAATAGCTGCATCTATACCGACATTATACTTGCTCTCATGAACAAACTTTTGCCACCAAGCTCTCTTTACATTATTTTTTAACTCTACACCTAAAGGACCATAATCCCAAGTATTTGCAAGTCCTCCGTATATCTCTGATCCCGGATATACGAATCCTCGGTTTTTAGCTAACGCCACTACTTTATCCATTGTTTTTTCTACTGACATAAAACTACCTCCTATTTCCTATTATATAATTATTGTTAACATATTTTGTAAAAATATAAAAAGCCCTTGCCATAAAGGGACGAAATTTTAATTCCGCGGTTCCACCCTTCTTGGCACGAGCCCTACTTTACACAATTATCACTCAAAAGTTCCCTTCATAAATAACTCCTAATTGTTTTCACCAACCACAATCTCTCTTAGAGGATATTAATTACTACTCTTCTTTATCATAGTGAACTATTTAATTTTCAAACACTAAACTTAACAATCATTGATATGGATAATTATAAATAATCCTTTTTAGGTATAAAAAAAAGACCTTCTGCTAAGGGACGAAATTTTAATTCCGCGGTTCCACCCTTCTTGGCATAAGCCCTGCTTTTAACAGTTATCACTCAAAAGTTCCCTTCATAACAACCCCTGATTGTTCTCACCAACCACAATCTCTCTTAAAGGATATTAATTATTACTCTTCTTTATCATAGTGAATATTTAATTATCTTCTGCTTATACTTATTTTACCATATCTCCACAATTTGTCAACATTAACTATTGATTTTAAGCTTTATATATTCTTATTATCAACAATATTTAAAATTATATACATTCATCATTTATTACAAAAAATAAAAATGGCTCCGTGGAGAGGGCTCGAACCTCCAACCCTTCGGTTAACAGCCGAATGCTCTGCCATTGAGCTACCACGGAATAACTTAACTTACATGTATTATTATATCAAAGATATTAAAAAAATCAATAGTTTTTTTTAATATCTTTATATTTTTTTACTTACAGCATATATAATTAATAAATATTTCTTAATAAAAAGACCAACAGCCTTAAGTTGTTGGTCTTTGTGTATACCATAAGTTTCTCTTATATTATTGATGTGTTGGTTTCATCGTTGGGAATAATATAACATCCCTGATAGACGCAGCGTCAGTTAGGAACATTATTAGTCTATCTATACCTATACCAAGTCCACCTGTAGGCGGCATACCTATTTCTAATGAATTAATGAAGTCATCATCCATCATGTAGGCTTCATCATCTCCAAGCTCTCTCTCTTTAAGCTGTTGGATAAATCTATCTTTTTGAACTATAGGATCATTTAATTCTGAGTAAGCATTACATAATTCTCTTCCAAATACGAATCCTTCAAATCTCTCAGTGAAATCAGGGTTTCCTCTCTTCTTCTTAGTAAGAGGTGATATTTCTACAGGATAATCAATTATAAAAGTAGGCTGAATTAATTGACTTTCGCCAAACTCTTCAAATAGCATATTTAAAATTTCACCTTTTGTACAATCCTTTAATTCTTTTTTAAACTTAAGATGCTTTTCTTTTGCTATTTCTCTTGCTTCTTCATCAGTCTTTATTTCATTAAAATCTACACCAGCATATTCTTTTACAGCATCAACCATTGTAACTCTTCTCCAAGGTGGTGCGAAGTCTATCTCCGTTCCTTGATACATAACCTTAGTGGTACCAAGAACCTTTTCACATACGTAAGCTATCATATTCTCTGTAATCTCCATCATATCATTATAATCTGCAAAAGCTTCATATAATTCTATCATAGTAAACTCAGGGTTATGTCTTACACTTATTCCTTCATTTCTAAAGTTCTTTCCAATTTCATATACCTTTTCAAATCCACCAACTATAAGTCTCTTTAAGTAAAGCTCTGTAGCTATTCTCAAGTACATATCTATATCTAAAGCATTATGATGAGTATCAAAAGGTCTAGCTGCTGCTCCACCTGCTATTGGTGAAAGCACTGGTGTTTCAACTTCTAGATAGTCTCTGTTATCCAAAAACTCTCTCACAGCTTTTATTATAGCTGTTCTTTTCATAAAAGTATCTCTAACATCTTGATTTATTATTAAATCAACATATCTTTGTCTGTATCTTAAATCTGGGTCCTTTAGTCCATGCCACTTTTCTGGAAGTGGTTTTAGAGATTTTCCTATAAGCTGAAAATCAGTAATTTGAAGAGATACTTCTCCTGTTTTTGTTTTGAACACAGTACCTGTTACTGATAACAAATCTCCTATATCGTAGGTTTTATATTCCTTAAGTTTCTCTTCTCCTACATTATCTATTTTTATGTATAATTGAATTTTTCCATATCTGTCATGCACATCAGAGAAACCAGCTTTTCCATGAACTCTCTTTGACATAAGTCTTCCAGCTACAGTAGCTGTTTTTCCTTCAAGTTCTTCATAATTATCCTTTATCTCTTTAGATGTATGTGTTCTTTCTACCTTATAAACATCAAAAGGATCTTTGCCATCCTTTTGAAGATTGAAGAACTTCTGTCTTCTTTCTCTTATCAGTTCATTAAACTCTTCTTCTAATTGGTTTATGTTCTTTTCATCATTTGACATTTAACTAACCTCCAATTATCTTCTTATGCCAAGTATTTCGTACTTACTTACTCCATTTGGCACTTGTATTTCCACAATATCTCCAACTTTCTTACCTATTAGTCCTCTACCAACCGGTGACTCATTAGATATTTTGTTGTTAATAGGATCAGCTTCTGCAGAACCTACTATTATATATTCTACCTCTTCGTCAAATTCATAATCTTTTAACTTTACAATAGAACCTATACTTACAATATCTGTTGGTATTTCACTCTGATCTACTATAGTAGCATTTTTTAGCATATTTTCTAATTGAGCAATTCTTCCCTCTACAAATGCTTGTTCATTTTTAGCTTCGTCATACTCTGAATTCTCACTTAAATCTCCAAAAGAAAGTGCAACCTTGATCTTCTCAGTTATCTCCTTTCTTTTGACTGTTTTTAAATATTCTAACTCTTCCTCTAATTTCTTTACTCCCTCATAAGTCATTACATACTTTCTTGATTCACTCATTTTATTCTCCCCTTTTAATAATTTATCAAAAAACTTCCTATGTCAATATTTTTCAACCCTTTTATGATGGAATAGTTTAGTTTAATAATCATTTAAGTAATTATAAAACAGCATATTATTAATGTCAACATTTTCAAACTCATTTTACCCTGTCTATAAACTGGCAGCTGACTACCCTAACTCCCAAGTGTCTTTGTTAAACTTTATCTTATCTAAAAATATTCCGTTATATTGTAGAGACTTTTCTATGTCTTTTTCTTCCATCTGACATAATATTGATCCTAAAAGTTCTGTAGACATAGTATATTCATCCAATGCCCATGGCACACTATAAGTTACATCATTTATAATAGTTCTGCTATTATTTATCGGATTAATTCTATTATTTATATACCATACAGCTGCTGTTCCATTCACTTCTATTTCCTCTGAATTTATAATAAAATCCGCATTATTAAATGAGTACTCCATATCACTAGTTATAACTGGTGTTATTCCATAGTTAGCAATAATGTACTCTCCTATTACATTAGTTTTTAATATATTTTTAGATAGCAATATTATATATTTAGCCTCTTTAGCTAGACTACAAATTACGTTAAAATTCATATCATCTGCTGCATCATATATAACTATACAACTATCTCTTATAGTCTTATGCCTAGTTCTTAATATAAGTTTTATACTTCTAACTATTCCATAGGCCATAAGTTCCTTTTGGAATGTATTAAACAAACCATAATCTAATTTTCTATATGTTTTAGGCGCTAATTGAAAATCTTTGCTTTTAAAAGGCTTTTTTACAATACTTAAATTACCGTAGTATGCCTTTTCACTAAAATTAGGAGGAAATTTAACACTAACTATACTTAAATTTAGCTCCTTAATAAAACTCTTTTTGTGATAATAAATTTTAAATCTATCTTTTATTCTACCTAAAAGACTACTATCTTCATAGCACCTTGTGACGTCAGCATTAACATATACTATTGGTTTCATTAATGAATCCTCTATTATTACTTACGTTACTATTGTATTCTACCTGGTAATTAAAAATTACATTCAGTTTTTACTGGTGCTTATTTACTATAAGCTTTTTATATTCTTCTAGGATATTTAAAACACTAGCACTTTCCTTCTCATAGTTAACCTTATCTTTTATTTCTTTATTGTTTTCAATTCCTTTTAAGTACCATCCTATATGTTTTCGCATTTCCCTTACAGCTGTAATCTCTTCTAAATAATAAAGAGCTCTTTTATAATGGGTTATGCACATATCTATCTTTTCTTCTGCAGAAGGATAAACTATTTCTTCTCCATTAATGCCCTGTTGTATTTGACTAAATATCCACGGGTTTCCCATGGAACCTCTTCCTACCATTACTCCATCGCAACCTGTTTCTTTGAAGAGACGGATGGCATCTTCTGCAGTAACTACATCTCCATTTCCTATAACAGGAATCTTAACCACTTCCTTGACCTGCCTTATTATATCCCAATCTGCCTTTCCTTCATACATCTGTTCACGAGTTCTCCCATGGACTGTTATGCAGTCTGCACCTGCCTGTTCTAAAATCTTAGCAAATTCAACTGCATTGATGTTATTAGCATCAAATCCTTTTCTAAATTTAACAGTTACAGGTTTCAATGAGGCTCTTTTTACTTCTTTGACTATTTCAGCAGCTAGCTTAGGGTTCTTCATCAAAGCAGACCCCTCTGCATTCTTGACAATCTTAGGGGCTGGACATCCCATATTAATATCAACAATACATATATCCTTGTTATCATTGAAAAAATCACAGGACTTAGCCATAATAGCAGGATCTGAACCGAATATTTGTACTGCCACCGGACTTTCTTTAGCAGAGATATTCAGCATACTCTTTGTATTCTCACTTCCGTAAAATAAGGCTTTTGAACTTATCATTTCAGTATAAACAAGTCCACACCCCATCTCTTTACATATACCTCTAAAAGCTATATCAGTAACTCCTGCCATAGGAGCTAAGAACACATTGTTCTTGAATTCTAACTCCCTTATCTTCATTACAACACCTGCTCTTTATTTTTTTCATAAATTATTCTTAATCCTTTTAAGGTTAGTATCGGATCTATATTATCTATAAATTTAGATTCTTCACTTATAAGTTTAGCCAATCCTCCCGTTGCTATAATTACCGGCTCTTCCTCACCTAACTGCATCATTTCCTTTTTCATCTTATCTACTATGTAATCAACCTGTCCAATATATCCATAAATTATACCAGCCTGCATGCTTGAAACTGTATTTTTACATATTACACCTGATGGCTTTGTAAGTTCAACTCTAGGCAATTTAGCCGCTCTTTCAAATAACGCTTCTGAAGATATTTTTATACCAGGACATATAGTACCGCCTAAATAATCTGCTTTAGCTGTTATAGCACAAAAAGTTGTAGCTGTTCCAAAATCTATTATAATAATTGGCTTTTTATACATTTCGTAAGCAGCAACCGCATTAACTATCCTGTCTGCACCAACTTCTTTTGGATTGTCATATTTTATATTTATACCAGTTTTCACTCCCGGTCCAACTACTAACGGATCTATTTCAAAATACTTTTTTATCATATGCTCTAATGAATACATTATGTTAGGAACTACTGAAGATACTATAACTCCTTCTACATCTGTCGGATCTAGTTTACTTTGCAAAAATAATTGTGTTACCTGAACACCGTACTCATCTGCAGTTCTTTTAGAGTCCGTTGATAACCTCCAACTTGCAATAAGCTCCTTATCCTCATAAACTCCTAATACAATATTGGTGTTTCCTACATCTAAGACTAAAATCACAGTATATCCCACCTTTCTTAATAATACAAAATTTATAATAAATACTTTACATAATTAAAGAGCAGCTTTAGAGCTGCCCTTTAGTATACCCAAAACACTGTCAATTTAATAATTTAATTTTATCAGCTAAATTATATTTGTCAAGCCAACATCAATTTTACCAATTTATAGCTTAACCTTTCTCATAAACTCCTCACTATTCACTATGTATCTTGCATGAACTCCTTCTCCAATTATACCTTTTTCGTCCCAAGCTCTAACATTAAATAACAATTTCTTTCTATCCACTTCTATTAGAGAAGCCTTACATCTTATTTTCACACCTATAGGTGATGCTTTTATATGTCTTACATTTAACTCTATACCGACTGTAGTATATCCAAAAGGAAGATGTAAATCTACAGAACTCTTACAGGTATTCTCCATAAGCGCTATCATTGAAGGCGTAGAAAAAACATCTAAATTGCCAGACCCAAGTTTGCTAGCAGTATCATTTTCAGTTACGCATATCTCCATGGTAGCGGTCATTCCTTCTTTTACATTAAACTCCACATGATCATCTCATTTCCTTTAAAATTTTCCATAATCTCACACATACACATCAATTATATCACGGAAGAGTAACTTTAATATATAATTTGTTAATAAAAAATAGAGGCAAATTTGCCTCTATTTTATGCGTTATTAAATATTTCCTCAAATTCGTCAGCTTCAAGCTTTTCTTTTTCAAGAAGAGCCTTAGCAACCGCATGAAGCTTTGCCGTATTTTCAGTTAGCAAAGTCTCTGCCTTCTTATATCCATCGTCTATAAATTTTCTAATTCCTTTATCTATTTCAAAGGCTACTTCTTCACTAAAGTTTCTACCTTTTCCCAAATCTCTTCCTAGGAAAACTTCATCATGTCCTGATCCAAAGGCTATTGGACCTAAGTCACTCATACCATAATCCATAACCATTTTTCTAGCTATTGTAGTTGCTCTATCAATATCATTTTTTGCACCTGTGCTAATATCTCCTATTATGAGTTTCTCCGCAACTCTTCCTCCAAGAAGTCCAACTATTTCATCCTCAAGTTTCGTTTTAGACATGTAAGCTGTATCCTTTTCTGGAAGATGCATTGTATACCCACCTGCCATACCTCTTGGTATTATACTTATCTGATGGACTGGATCTGCAGTAGGTAATAGTTTCATTACTACAGCGTGACCAGCTTCATGATAAGCAGTAAGTCTTCTATCCTCTTCTGCAATAACTCTACTTTTCTTCTCTGGTCCTGCTATTACTCTAGTTACAGCCTCTTCTAACTCATCCATACCTATTAGGTTTCTATCTTTTCTAACAGCCAAAAGTGCTGATTCGTTCATTAAATTCTCTAGATCTGCACCAGTAAAGCCTGGTGTTCTTTTTGCTAAAATATCTAATTTAACTTCCTCTGCTAAAGGTTTATTTTTAGAGTGTACTTTAAGAATCTCTTCTCTTCCTTTAACATCTGGAGCACCGACCAATATTTGT
Source organism: Clostridium tanneri (assembly GCF_033659955.1). Classification (NCBI taxonomy): domain Bacteria; kingdom Bacillati; phylum Bacillota; class Clostridia; order Eubacteriales; family Clostridiaceae; genus Clostridium; species Clostridium tanneri. The sequence continues at coordinate 112,708 of NZ_JARUJP010000011.1, read as the reverse complement.
CTGTCAAATCTTCCTGGTCTTAAAAGCGCCGGATCTAGTATATCTGGCCTATTTGTTGCTGCTATCATTATTATTCCTTCATTTGCACCAAATCCATCCATCTCAACTAGTAACTGGTTTAAAGTTTGTTCTCTTTCATCGTGACCACCACCAAGACCAGCTCCCCTTTGTCTTCCAACTGCGTCGATTTCATCTATAAATATAATACAAGGAGAGTTCTTTTTAGCCTGATCAAATAAATCCCTAACCCTAGAAGCTCCAACCCCAACAAACATTTCTACAAAGTCAGAACCTGATATACTAAAGAAAGGTACTCCTGCTTCTCCTGCTATAGCTTTTGCAAGTAGAGTTTTACCTGTTCCAGGAGGTCCAACTAAAAGAACCCCTTTTGGTATTCTAGCTCCCATCTCTATATATTTTTTAGGTTGTTTTAAGAAATCTACTATTTCAGCTAATTCCTCTTTTTCCTCATCAGCTCCTGCAACATCATCAAAAGTTACCTTCTTTTTATCCGGTGTTGCCATTTTAGCTCTACTCTTCCCAAAATTCATTACATTCCGGTTACCACCACCGCCTTGGGACTGTTGCATAAACATGAACCAAAAAGCGACGAGCATAAGTATTAATAAAACGGTAGGTAGATATTGTATCCACATAGGAACCGTTGCGGGTTTGACATATATCTCCTTTATGTCTCCATTCTTAGGATGATCTCCTATAAACTGAAATAATCTTTCTGAGGGAACTACAGTTTCATATTGTGTACCATCTTTCAAATTACCTATTACAGTCATCTTATCTTCTCTTACTTGGAAACTTTTTATATTGTTATCTAACCAATATTTTTGAAATTCATTAAAACTAATAGCTGTTGAACCTTCATTAGTTCTTACAAGCATCATAGCTGCAAGAATTACAAACACAAATACTATAACCCAGGCCGTTGCGCTTGAAAACTTCTTCACTACAGGCCCCCCTTTCTTTCTAGCTTTATAATGTAAAATTGTATCATAACGAAATTTTCTTTACAATAAATTTAATATTAATTATCTATAAACTTCTTCTTTTAATATACCAATGTAAGGCAAGTTTCTGTATTTCTCACTATAATCCAGTCCATATCCCACCAAAAAGTAATCAGGAACATTAAACCCTATGTATTTAGCATTTACTTCCTCTGTCCTTCTTTCAGGTTTGCTTAAAAGTGCAGCTATTTCAATACTAGCAGCTTTTCTTCCTTTCAGATACTCTGTTAAATATCTGAGAGTTATTCCTGAGTCTATTATATCCTCTACTATTAATATGTGTTTATTCTCTATTTCAAAGTCTAAGTCCTTTAAAATCCTTACTACACCAGAAGTTTTTGTTGAGTTTCCATAACTAGAAACTGCCATAAAATCTATACTACATGGAATAGTTACTTCTTTTATCAAGTCAGCCATAAAAGGAACAGACCCTTTCAAAATCCCAATAAGCAATAAATCCTTTCCTTCATAATCCTTACTTATCTCATTACCTAATTCTCTTATTCTGTTTCTCAACTGCTCTTCTTCAAATAATACCTGCTTTATATCCTTCTTCATTCTAAGACTCCTCACTTTCAATTTTTACTTCTAAAACTTTTCTTGTATTCTTACTAATCTTAAAAGACTCACTTACTCTATATCCAACAATCCATGCTATCTGATCATTAAAACATATTAATGGTATCTCATTCCTCTGTTCTTTAGGAATTTTTAAATCTATAAATAAATCCTTTAATTTTTTACTTCCAACCATACCTAAAGGTATAATTCTATCTCCGTCCCTTCTAAATCTTAGTGTCATATTTCCACCAATCTTATCATAATCAAAATATTTTATAAGTTCCGTACTTCTAAAGTTCATCCTACTCTCAGCATCAATTATTCTAATAGCAACTCTTAGTTTAAGCTCCTTTAACTTGTTAACCCCTTCCCTTAACAAGTACTCTTTAGTGTTCACCTCTTTATTATAGCTACTGCCATCATGAACAATTATATCTCCGTAATTATTTAATATGTATACATCCTTTGGAAGACATATTCTTTTACCAGTAGTGTTCTTTTGAATATCCATAACATCATAAATGTGAATTTTTTCAAAGTTATTCAGACTACCAGTTATATTATATAGAGCTAATCTTATAATCCTAGTAATTATAGACTGATGTTCTAGAAAGGCTTCTTTAGATATTATAACTTTTTTTTCACTAATTTCACAATATTTTTTATATTTCTCTTTGGATATTATCTCTAAGTAATCATTGTCTGTTTTTATAGTATCAGCTAATCTATTTAAGACACTTATAATATCTTTATTAAAGTTCTGCTGAATATAAGGTATCAATTCTAGTCTTATCTTGTTTCTAGAATATATAGATTGAAAATTTGTTTTATCGATTCTTGGGTTAAGCTTATTTTTTCTACAATACTCTTCTACCTCTTCTCTGGTGTTATTTATTATTGGCCTTACAAAAATTTCATCTCTAACAGGTCTTATTCCTATTAAACCTTCTAATCCTGTTCCTCTCATAATCCTCATTAAAACAGTTTCTGCTTGATCATTGGCATTATGTGCTATTGCTACTTTTTGAGCTTTAATATCTTCCCTTAGCTTCCGAAAAAACTCATATCTAACTTCTCTACCTGCAGTTTCAGATGATATATTTCTAGCCTTTGCCAATTCATTTATATCAACTCTTTTACTCTTAAAATTTATATTTAAATTTTCACAAAATCTTCTTACATATTCTTCATCTGCATCTGCTTCCTCTCCTCTTAGACAATGGTTGACGTGAGCAGCGCAAATTTCTATTTGTAAATCCTTTTTAAGTTCATGTAAAATATTTAAAAGCGCTATAGAATCTGGTCCCCCAGAAACAGCCACTATTACTTTATCTCCTCTTTGAAACATATTATTATCTTTTATAGTTTTCAAGACCTTATCTATCAAAGCAAACACTTCCTAAAATAGTTTTTTTTAACAACAATATGTACTTTATTATACCATAATAAATTAATAATGTAGAGTAACCTCTAATAAATTTTGAATCTGTTAAATCCTCAAGAACTAAATATACATTATAATAAATGTACATTTAGTCCTTGAGCCCTTATTTAGTATAGACTATAGACCTTTTCTACAACTACAGTCATATCGTCTTTTGCTCTTCCGCCGCTCAACTCCTTCGCCTTACTTATTATTGCTTCAGACAGTTCCCTTGCATCATTAAACTTTGCATTTTTTAAAAAATCAACCATCCAGTCTACCTTACCTGCTGCTTCACTCTCATAATCAAGTATTCCATCACTTATCATTATTATAAAGTCACCATTTTTTATTTTCTTTTTAGTTATGTCAATATCTGGTTTGTCCAAAACACCTATAGGTAATGTCTTAGATTTTATTACCTCAACCTCATCTCCCCTTTTTATAAAACTAGCTACAGCACCTACCTTCATGAAGTCTATCTCTCCCTCATATAAATCTATACTACTTAAATCTAGGGTAGAAAATTTCTCATCCTCAGAGAACTTTATGCTCATTAAAGAATTAACGGTATTTATAGCTGTAAGTTTATTAAAGCCTACCTTAGCAAACCTCTCTATTAATTCTACTGCAGCGCTACTTTCCTGTCCTGCCTGGGGACCTGACCCCATTCCATCACTAATTATTGTCATATAAGTTCCATCTGAAAGTTTTCCAAAACTATAACTATCCCCATTACATTTTTCCCCTTCTTTACTCTTTCTGCTAACATATGCTGCTACATGATATTTTGGAGTTTCTTCGAAGGTCACGTTACAGGACTTCATTAGAGGATCTATATTGCACCCCTCATCACTTATACACATACATTTTCCTGTGACCTCATTAATTAAAGGCAGAACTTTCTTTATACATAATTGACTTCCGCCACAAGCCTCCATAGATATATTTATCACTAGTCTATCATTTTTATTGTTAAAGCAAAATACATCCCTATATGTGATATTATTTTTATTTAATATTCTCCTTATACTATTTTCAATGTCAACATTAAATTTTATATCAACATTAAACTCTTCTACTATCTCAGATACAGAGTTACCCATGTTACTAATCTGCTGCGATAACAGTTCTCTACACTCACTTAGCCTACTTCTCCACATCTCATTAATTATATAGTTATTTACGATTTCTTCTGTATTCTTTATAAGTGCAGAACGTCTTGTACACTTTCGCTCTATTTCAAAAGGTATTTCTTTCTTGCTTTCCTGATAGTTTTGTATCAATTCTCCGAAAGCGTTGTAAGTATAAAAAGTTTCTCTTCTCCAGCACATGGATTTCATATTACAATCTGCACAAACTCTGTCCGCAAGATTTTCTATTAACGCACTACTCTTATTCTTTAGAGTAAGTTTGTCGTTGTCAGCTAGTTTTTCAAGAGTATGGGACATGTTACCTAATACATCTGCAAAACTATTTAGTTTGTCCATTAATATTTCTTTAATCTTTTCAGCATAGTTTTCTCTGAGATGTTCCTCTTTTTTCTGCCAGTCTAATTCTAACTCCAACTTTTTATAGAACTTTTCAGGAATAGCAATAAATACTGTGCTGCTTAGAACAACCTCTATGATCTTGAATTGTACACCTATATCCGAATACATCTTGAGTACTGCAAAGGCTACTAAATAAGCTAAGGCGCTCATCAATTTTCCTGTTTCCCTAAATATACCAGATATTAATCCACACAAACCGTAAACGCCAATAAAGGTAATCATATCATTAGATGTCACACCAATTATGGTACCCATAGCTACTCCCGCAGCTGCACCAGAAGAACTTCCTTTTATGTACCCAACTACTAGAATAAATGTTAAAGCTATTATATTCCTTAAAGATACCCCTTGAATACTTGTCCCCCATGTTCCTGCAATAGCTAAGGATATAGTTATACACATACTGATTATTTCTTCATTACTATATAAATGTCTAGTTTTTAACTCCTTGAAGCATATTATAGAATAATTAATAATAAAATATAGTGGAAATATGCACATGACTTCAAAAAAAGAGTTTAAAAAAGCTATTACAAATGCAATTTTAACAATAAGTAACTTATAAAATAAAATTTCTATAAAAGCAACACCAAATATTAGTAATAATTTCCTTTTTCTATCCATATACTTTATTATATGAGTTAAGAGCATTAAAGAAGCAGTTATTATAAAATACATAGGCAAATTCTTAACATTGTTATATAACGAAACATATCCTAATAACGTACCACAACCTGATACTAATGCTATCCTTCGCTCCTCTGAAACAATTACTGCAACTAGGAATGCTAATCCAAATGGAGCCATAAGATTTATCATAAGTACTCTGCCAATAAGGAAAGCTGATAAAAAATAAATACCTAACGTCATTATTATTGGTAAATCCTTAAGCCTATATTTTTTTTCCTCACCTTTTAATTTTCCAATTCTTTGATACGGAAAAAGCTCTACTCCGTACTGCATTACATACCACCCACCTTATAGAATTACTTTCTTTATTATAGCAATCGTAATTGGAAATAAATGTCATAAGGTGATATGCGTATATATTTTTTTTAGGACATATATTTCTATGTTTTTTTATAATCATGATATTTAGACAATTAAAGGGCAAAAAAAATATTTTCCAATATATTCCATGTCACATGAAATAGTTTTTTTTATATTTCAACATTATAATATATAAATTTTAATTTTAAATTAAAATTTAAGATTTATTGTTTTTTATTCGAAATTTATCTGGTAAGACTATAAGATAAGCAAAATAAAAAAACCTGTGGTTAAACCACAGGTTTTGGTAGCGGAAATAGGACTTGAACCTACGACACTTCGGGTATGAACCGAATGCTCTAGCCAGCTGAGCTATTCCGCCATATTTTAAATTGGTTGCGGGGGTAGGACTTGAACCTACGACCTTCGGGTTATGAGCCCGACGAGCTGCCAACTGCTCCACCCCGCGATATTGGTGCTGAAGACCGGAATCGAACCGGTACGGGTTTTAAGGCCCGCAGGATTTTAAGTCCTGTGCGTCTGCCAGTTCCGCCACTTCAGCGTTATATGGTAGCGGAAATAGGACTTGAACCTACGACACTTCGGGTATGAACCGAATGCTCTAGCCAGCTGAGCTATTCCGCCACGTTTTAAATTGGTTGCGGGGGTAGGACTTGAACCTACGACCTTCGGGTTATGAGCCCGACGAGCTGCCAACTGCTCCACCCCGCGATATTGGTGCTGAAGACCGGAATCGAACCGGTACGGGTTTTAAGGCCCGCAGGATTTTAAGTCCTGTGCGTCTGCCAGTTCCGCCACTTCAGCATTGTCATCACTTGTTATTTCCTGACGACATAATAAATTATATTATATATATCTACTATTGTCAACAACTTTTTTAACTTTATTTTTTATATTATTTATAAGGTTAAAATGTGTTCTATTTAGCAAGTATTATTTAGCTTTGTTATATTGAATAACATAAAAGAGGCTAATACATAGCCTCTTATAAACTAATAATTTGAAGTTCTTCTATATCCTCTACCTTTTGTGTCTTGGTGCTTTTTCAAATCCTGAAATCTCTCCTCACTATCTTTTAAGAACCTAGATAGTCTATCTTCGAAATTCCCTTGGGATTGCTTACCTTTTTCCTTTGACCAATCTATTTCAGCTGGTTTAAAGGTTTTTTTCTCTGGCATAGCCTGTTTTATTGATAGGCTTATCTTTCCATTATCATCTACTGAAATTACTTTAACCTTTACTTTGTCCTTTTCTTTTAGATGATCCCTTATATTTTTCACATAAGTATCTGACACCTCAGATATATGGACTAAACCTGTTTTACCATCAATTTCTACAAAAGCTCCAAAACTAGTAATGTTAACTACTATCCCCTCTAGTATGCTTCCTGCCTTTAAGGTCATATTAAAAAGACTCCTCCTTAAATAAAATAATGTTTATATTAAATTATAATTTAAACCTAAGTATTAATTTTTACTATCTATTACAGGAGTCTCACCTTGTTTAATAAGACCTAGTCTTTCTCTTGCTAGCTTCTCTATATACATGTCTGATTTGGACATTTTAACTTCATCCTGTAATTTCTGATTTTTTTCTTTTACCTTTTGTTCCTCTATCTTTTTATCTGATATTTGGCTTTTTATCTTATGCATAGTTATCTGTTGACTTATAAATATATAAAATACATAACAGATTATTAAAACAATGATTATACTTTTTCCTTTGATTTTATTATTCATGTGTAATCACCATATTCCCTCAAAGGAGATTATTTTTATAAAGGCCATATCTATATTTTAATTTGATTTTCAATTTTCTTCAAGCTATTTTTTATAATTTCCTTTATTTTTTCTTTTAATGCTATAAACTATAACTTGAAAAGGGTATAGTATTAAGTTTCTGCTAATTCTAAGCACCTTTCCTAGTATTCCTAATACCTTATATTGAGATTTTATGAAAATATGACTTAACAATTTAATATAAAGATATATACCTATAGCTATGCACATATAGACATATGCACCTATGTATGCATAATTTGTGTATAGCAGGAATATAAATACTACAACAGCTGTAAATATCCAAAACAAGGTATCTTCAATAAAAGTTATTATCTTGTTTACACTACTAAATCCTCTTATTAGTCTATAAGAATCGAATAATACACCAGTTATTATTCCTGCAATTAGGCTAAATATAACTAACCTAAATTGTTCACTTATTGAGATTATCATAGTTGCACCTATTTAAATAGTTTTGAAACTAAGCTTTGTTTTTCTTTTTTAATTTCACTATTAGTATAAATACAGGAATTTATAGTGCCTACTATTATAACATCCCCATTTTGAACGTCTAATTTATTCATCTTAAGTCCTGCTCCTTTGATATTAAGACTCCCTAGGTTAGTATTTAGTACTATCTGCTCTTCATTAAAGCTTATTACCTCTACTACTCCGTTTAGTATTAATCTTTTTCTATTTTCAAGATTCAGAACACTCTTTTTTTCTTCTAACTTTGTTTCTTTTTTCTCCATAACATCCCCTCCACTTGTAACTAATATATGCGAAGGTATGTTAGATTATTACTCTTCCTCCTCTTCCTCACCAGCGATAATATCATACATTCCTTGGGCATTTTCCTTGGTTACATGCTGTGCTATGTTCTTAATCTTAGCCTTTAGTACCCTATTAGCATATTGTATCTCAATAATATCTCCTTCCTTAACCTCTGTTCCTGGCTTTGCTACTTTGCCATTTATACTAACCCTACCACCTTCACAAGCTTCCTTTGCTACTGTTCTTCTTTTTATTATTCTGGATACTTTTAAATATTTATCTAGTCTCATCTCAAATTCTCCTTATCTAAAACAAAAAACCTAGATTTACACCCAGGTTTTCTGAAAATACTCTCAAAATTAGCAAATTACTTATTTACTTTATCTTTAAATTCCTTACCAGCTTTAAATACTGGAACAGTTGATTCTGGTATAGTTATTTCTTCTTTAGTTCTTGGGTTTCTGCCAACTCTTGCAGCTCTTTTTCTTGTTTCGAAAGTACCAAATCCAACTAGCTGAACCTTATCTCCATTCTCAAGTGTCTCTTCAACACTTTCTATAAATGCCTTTAAAGCTGCTTCTGCATCTTTTTTTGTTATTTTTGACTTTTCTGCTATGCTTGCAATTAATTCTGACTTATTCACCTTTTTTACCTCCTTAATATTGAGTATGCCTATACACCAGCATACTAGCTTATTCTGCACGGATTTTAAAAATCCTTCTTTTTTATAGAGTTTTTGCATATAAATCTAAATTTTCTTACACTTAGCCTCTTCCCAAAGCTCATCCATTTGTTGAAGTGTCATATCTGCCATATCAACATCTCTGGACTTTGCTATTTGTTCTATGTATGCAAAACGATTTATAAACTTCTCTATAGTATAATTTAATGCAAACTCAGGGTCTATGTCAAGGAATCTTGCAACATTTACGGAAGCAAATATCAAATCCCCTATTTCTTCTGTTATTTTTGCCCTGTTTTTCCCTTTATATACATTCTTTACTTCATAATATTCTTCTAAAACTTTTTCTAGTGCACACTCTACTCTATCCCAGTCAAAACCAACCTTTGCAGCCTTTTTTTGAATCTTCTCTGCTCTTATCAAAGCAGGAAGACTCTTAGCAACATGTTTTAATTCATCTGTGTAACTTTCAAGTCCCTGTTCTTTCTTTTTAATCTCATCCCAATTTTCTAATACCTCTTCAGAATTGTTAACACTCAATGTTCCAAAAACGTGCGGGTGCCTTCCTATCATTTTACTACATATAGCTTTAATTACATCATTTATGTTAAAGAACCCTTCTTCCCTACCTATTTGAGCATGAAATACCACTTGAAGCAATACATCTCCTAACTCCTCCACTAACTTATCATCATTTTTTTCGTCTATAGCCTCTAAAACTTCATAACTTTCTTCTACAAGATACTTCTTTAGGCTATCATGTGTTTGTTCCCTGTCCCAAGGACATCCTTCCTCTGACCTCAAGGTATCCATTATAACCAATAGATCATTAAAATCATTTGTTGAACTTAGGTCTTTAGGTATATATAGAGAGGTTAGGTAATCTATGTCACTCTGCCTGTCTAACTCATACAGAGGAATCTTTCTCACGCTCTCCATGCCTTTTATACCAGCAGCCCTAACAAAATATATCTCCATATCATCTTTATAGTATTCCATTAATGCAAGCTTTACCTCTGAAGCAATAAATTTATCGTATACCTGGGTTATTACTGTTCCAACTCTCTTATCTAAAACTTGACTCCTTATGTCAAAGGCATCTATTATTTTAAGTCCTTCTACAGGATCTATCTTTAAACTTTCCATAAGTGCATCTACAAAGCTTACTGCAGTCATCAATTCTGTTGCTACACTATTATTTTCACAGAGTTTTATTAGTATACTTACAGACTTTTCTGCAACTAGTGGATGACCGGGTACAGCATATACTATATTACCGAACTCTTCATGAGCACTTATTAAGTCTTCTGCAATAGAGTTATATACTTCTTCAAAGCTTTCCGATCTATCATATAGGTAATCATAACTTTGAAACTCTATATTGTTATTCTTTAAATATTCTACAGTGGGATGCTTTTCTGTTCTTAGATATACTCTTGATGAATTTCTAAGTGCCTCTACTGTTCCTATAGTAAGAGCGTCTTTGTCTCCTGGTCCTAAGCCTACTATTTTAATCATCTGTATTCTCTCCTTTACCTTTTAAGAAACCTATTTTTTATATAGCTGTACTTGAATATCCCAAATACAACTACTAACACCGAGTATACAACTACTCCCGAAAGAATAGCTGCTAAACAGGCTATTCTACTACTTATGGTATAATTATAGACATTCATATAAATAATTACAACAGCTATTACCATTAAAAGGGCTGCAAATAATGGCTTTACCACTATTTCAAATGTCTTGATATCTACTTTTAATTTTCTTTTTAATAATCTTATATTTAAAGCAGAGGCAACAATATATCCTGCTGTACTTCCTATTATAGCCCCATATATATTAATATGACTCATCGGTACCATAAATAATGTTATAAATACTTTTATTATACAACCTATCCCTAAGTTTATTACAGGAAGTATATATAAGCCTACTCCTTGTAGAATAGATGTGGAAGTCTGTGCAATTATTATAAAAGGAACAGCTAGTGCAGAGTATTGTAGTATTCTGAATCCGTCAGATTGTCCTGGAAATATTAAATCTAAAATAGGATAAGCAAGACTAAATAGTCCTAGACAAGAAGGTAATGCTATAATCATAGAAGTTTTAAGAGCTAAGTCTACTTTAGCCACTACCTCAAATCTTTTATTGAGTATATATGATTCTGCAATTATCGGCACAAGAGATGCACACAATGCTGCAGATAGGGTAAGTGGAACGTTAGTTAAAATAAAAGCCTTGCCGGTAAGTTGTCCATATAATATAGTTGACTCTCTATACGTAAATCCAGCCTCTAGTAGTTTTTGAGGAACCAATGCTGAATCTATAAGGCTCATTACACTGCTTACAGTTGCTCCTAAGGATACAGGAATTGCTATATATAACAGTTTACTTAAAACATCTACATTATCCCTAATCCTTTTTACTTTAAACTCTTTTCTTACGCCAACATATTTTATCAGAAGATATATTCCTCCAAATATTCCCCCAGCTGCAGCACCAAGGGCGGCACCGCCTGCAGAATATTCAATTCCTCTAGGTAATAGCAAGTATGCAAGTCCAACTCCTACTACCACTCTTCCAATCTGCTCTATAATTTGTGAAACTGCAGTATAATTCATGTTTTGCAGTCCCTGAAAAAAACCTCTAAAAGCACTCATTATTGATATAAATATAGGTGCGAAAGCAATACCTATTAGCGAGTAATAAGATTTATTATCCCACTTTAGAAATTCAATAATTGGTCTTGAAAATATTAGGAGAGCTGCAGTAAATCCTATCCCCATAATAACCATAAGAAGCATGGCTTTCCTAAAAACCAAAATCGCTCCTTCATCATCATTAAAAGCCTTTCTTTCAGAAACCATCTTAGATATGGCTACAGGTATACCAGATGCTGTTGCAATAAAAAACATATAAAGAGGAAAGGACATTTGGTAATAACCTATACCCTCATCTCCAATAAGCATCTGCAGTGGCCATCTAAAGAATAGACCTAAGAATTTGGATAGAATTCCTGCCACTCCTAAAATAACAGTACCTCTTATAAGTGATTGTTTTTTCATAAAAATACCCCCGAAACAGTATGATGACAATTACCTTGCCTTAATGTTTTCCACTTTAAAACTAAATCAATAAAGGATTTACCTCTATGTCTATAATTATTTAATGTTTAGGGGTATTATTACTTTACAAGTGAATATTTTTATTATTTGTGTCAATAATCTTTTATGGACAAATAAGTAATGGCAGCTATGCTGCCACTGCCTATTGCTCCATTTGCTTTCCTAAGAAGGATGACGCAGTTTCAGCTAATTTTACTTCCACATCTCCAAACTTAGTTCCTTCTTCCTTAGATACTATAATTACGGCTCCAATTGCGTCACCTTCGGCTATAATAGGTGAAACTACTTGTGCTGAATATTTTCCTTCTATTTCTTCATCATCATATAGTGCAATGGATTTTTCTCCACCTTCTCCAAAAGAGATAGTTTTTCTTTCTTCTATTATCTTTTCAAGATCACTGCTAACTTTCTTCTCCAAGTATTCCTTTTTTTGTGATCCACTTATGGATATTATGCTATCTTTATCACATATAATAACTATGTGACCCATGGTTTGTTGGAGAGATTCTGCATATCCCTTTGAAAAGTCACTTAACTCTCCTATTGGAGAATATTTCTTTAATATAACTCCTCCTTCTCTATCAGTAAAGATCTCAAGTGGATCTCCTTCTCTTATCCTAAGTGTTCTTCTTATCTCCTTTGGTATAACTACTCTACCTAAGTCGTCTATACGTCTAACAATACCTGTTGCTTTCATTATGTTGTACCTCCTCAAAAATAATATAAGTATCACTTGTGTTAATATTATCTTTCTAAATATGAAATTTTATACACAATTGTTATTTAAATTAGATTTCACTTTTTCAAATAAAATAAAACCGCGGTATATTATATACCACGGTTTTATGTTTACCTATTACTGAAGATTTTTTTCATATGTTTTTATTTTAGCTGCTTTTTTCCACTCTTCAATTTTTTGTGAAACAACTTTTTGCTTTTCTTCATCCTCAAGCTGTTTTCTTATTTGGTCTTTCACTGAATCAAGTTTCTTAACTGGATATTCCTCTTTTTTGATAGCCTTTATTATATGATATCCAAAGCTTGTTTGAACTGGACCTGATATAGTTCCCTCTTTTAGAGCTATAGCAGCTTCCATAAACTTAGGATCAAATCCAGAATCAACATAAGGAACTGTTCCTAAATCTCCACCCTTATCCTTTGAACCTGGGTCTGTTGAAACTTCCTTAGCCACTTTCCCGAATTCTTCTCCTTTGTCTAGTCTTTCCTTCACCTTTTTAGCTTCGTCTTCTGTCTTTACTAATATATGAGCTACATGTATCTTATTAGGCTTTTCAGTAAATTGATTTTTGTTAGAGTTATAGTAGTCCCCTACTTTTTTGTCATCAATTTTAATGTCTTTTGACAAGTTATCTGTGACATTCTTAAAGATCTCATTATTTCTTGTCTGAGCTAAGAAAAAGTCTTTTAAGGACTGCTCTGTAAATCCTTCCTTCTTTAAAACCTCATCAAATTTAGCTCCGCTGCTCTCGAATTGTTGCTTGGTATCACTGTATTGTTTGTCAACTTCTGTTTTTAACTTTGACTCATCTGGCATTAATTTTAGTTCTTTTGCCTTTTGCTCTATAACTTTTTCAGTAACCATCTTATCTACTACTTTTTGTCTTTCAGTCTTTAATATCTCTTTAGCCTCATCATTTTTATCGTAATTTTCACCATACTTCTGCTTAAGTTGAGCTACAACACCCATCATATCTGCACTCTTATCTAGCTCTCCCCTAGTAATTTTTTCTCCATTTACAACTGCTACAGGACTTTTAGCTATAGCCTCTGGTGTCTTTTCTATCATATTACAACCAACAGCTGAAAATGCAAACATGGTTATTAATGCTGTACTAACTAACTTTTTTATATTTTTCACAATTTATTCCCCCACTCTATTCTAGTGTTTTTAAGCAACATAAAATTATTTTAACATAAAACTATTTTTACTACAAAATTATTTTTTTAGCTGCATTTTTATCATATATTCCATCATTTCTTTTATATTTGATATTAGTTCCTCTCGTTTCACATCCTTAAGCTTATATCCAAAGCCCGGTTTATCTGACATCTTTAGTGTTATCTTTCTACTAAAATCCTTTAATAAACCCTTCATAACATTTCCATCAATTCTTCCTTGACTTTCAAATTGGAAAATTACCTCATCCTTTCTTTCTTTTATTTCTTCTATACCAAGCCTTTTTCCCATGCTTCTTATATAAGATATGTTCATAAGGTTAGAAACTGAGGCAGGTATTGTAGAAAATCTATCCTCAATTTCCTCTTTGATATCCATCATATCCTCATAGGAATCAATTGCTGCTATCTTTTTATACACTTCTATTTTTTGAACTTCATCCTTTATATATTCACTTGGAATATATGCATCCACCTTTAACTCTACTGTGGTCTCTACCGGTTCTTGATCTATCTCTCCCTTTACCAACTTAATAGTGTCTTCCAACATCCTGCAATATAAATCATACCCTATGGATGCCATATGCCCATGTTGAGAGCCTCCCATCATGTTTCCAGCTCCTCTTATTTCTAAATCTTTTAGAGCTATTTTAAAACCTGAACCTAATTCTGTAAAGTCTTTTATAGCTTTAAGCCTTTTTTCAGCTACTTCAGTTAGAACTTTGTCTTTCCTGTAGGTCAAATAACAGTATGCCATTCTATTACTTCTTCCAACTCTCCCTCTTAGCTGATATAACTGAGATAAGCCCATCTTGTCTGCATCATATATTATCATGGTATTAACATTTTGGATATCCATCCCTGTCTCTATAATGGTAGTGGCAACAAGAACATCATATTCATTTTTCATAAAATCTACAATTATGTTTTCAAGTTCTCTTTCCTGCATCTGTCCATGGGCTACAGCCACTCTTGCTTCTGGAATTAATTTTGATACATAGGCAGCTATATCCTTAATATTTTCAACTCTATTATGAACAAAATAAACCTGTCCTCCTCTATTCAGTTCTCTTAGTATAGCATCCCTTATTAGTTGATCATTATATTCAACCACATAGGTTTGTATTGGATATCTTTCCTCTGGCGGCGTTTCAATAACGCTTATATCTCTAACTCCTACAAGAGACATATGAAGCGTCCTTGGTATAGGTGTTGCACTAAGCGTTAATACATCTATATTCTTCTTAAACTTTTTAATTTTTTCCTTGTGGGCTACCCCAAACCTTTGCTCTTCATCTATTATCAAAAGACCTAAATCCTTAAATTGAATATCCTTTTGCAAAACTCTATGAGTTCCTATAAGAATATCTACTTCCCCATCCTTCACTGCTTTAATAGTGGATTTTTGCTGTGCTGTTGTTCTAAATCTACTTACCATATCTATCCTAACTGGGAAGTCAGAAAATCGCTGTACAAAGTTATTGTAATGTTGTTGTGCAAGTATAGTTGTCGGAACTAGAATAGCAACCTGTTTTCCGTCCATTACAGCTTTAAATGCAGCCCTTATAGCTACTTCTGTTTTTCCGTAACCTACATCCCCACATAACAGCCTATCCATAGCTTTGTCTGATTCCATATCTCTTTTTATATCAATTATAGCGGATAACTGATCTGGTGTTTCCTCATAAGGAAATTCTTCTTCAAATTGTTTCTGCCAAAGAGTATCCCTTGAATATCTGTACCCCTTTAACGTAGACCTAACTGCATATAACTTAACTAAATCCTCAGCTATTGCCTCTATTGACTTTTTGACCTTTCTTTTAGCTTTAACCCATTCTCCGCTTCCTAACTTGTTTACCTTTGGATTTTTACCTTCACTACCTATATATTTTTGTACCATATCTAACTGTTCTACTGGTACATATAACTTATCATCTGAATCGTATATTACCTCAAGATAATCCTTCTTATGACCTTCTAACTCTAGTTGTCTTATTCCCTTATATACCCCTATACCATGGTTTACATGTACTACATAATCTCCTGGTTTTAGTTCTGTAAAACTTTTGATTTTACTTACACCTTTTTTAGTTGTTTTATTAACAGTCTTTCTTTTAGCTTCTCCAAAAACTTCCTTATCAGAAATAACACATATCTTCATTTCTGGATACTCAAATCCCTTTAGCTGGCTTCCAAAGGTTATTACTACCTCTCCTGACTGAATTTCATGTATTACATCTCTATAGTTACTTTCTATTCCCCTATCTCTTAAAGTATCTACAAGTCTTTCTCCTCTTGGTCTTGTACCGGAGAGGATAACTATTTTATATCCTCTATTTTTTTTCTCTTTTATATCCTCTATAAGTAAGTCTATTTGCCCTTGATAATTATGCAGTGTTATTTGAGAGAAATTTACTATAGCTCTAGGAGATAAAACCTTATTTGATTTAGCTATAGAATCTAGTGTCATTGTCATTTCGCCTTTTAATCTTCCAAATATATCTTGCTTGTGTACTAAAAGTTCAATTTGTCTCGGTAAGATATTTCCTCTTTCCAAGAAACCTTTGTAGTTTTCCTCAAATTCAAAGTAGACACTATCTATCTTTCCACCGCACCTTTGAACATCGTCTATGACTATAAAATAATCCTTAACATAATCTAAAAAAGAAGATGGTTTATCATAGAAATATGGAAGAAAACTATCTATAGTTTCAAAACTCCAACTCTCTCTTAATGATTCCAAATCTTTTCTTATTATTCCCTGTATTTTCTCCATAGCCTCTTTATTTTTACTATTTTTGAACTTACTTGAAATAATATTTAAGTCCTTTTCTATGTTGTCATACCCTTTTCTGATTTTGTCACTATCTAAAATTATTTCCTTTGCTGGAAATAACTCAATCTCTTTTACCTTTTCTATACTTCTCTGTGATTCTAAATTAAAACTTCTAATAGAGTCAATTTCATCTCCAAACAATTCAACTCTATAAGGTTCTGCAGATATAGGGGAATATACATCCATTATCCCTCCTCTTACAGAGAATTGTCCTTTAGCCTCTACAATTTCAACTCTTTCATATCCACACTGTACCAGTTTTTCACTTAATTTTTCTAAATCCAAGGTTTTACCCACAGACATAGTAAAGGTATGTTCCCTATACAAATCTACTGGTATATAACTTGAAGCTAGAGTTTCTATACTTGTAACTATTACCTTTTTTTCCTTATTGAGCATCTCCCTGATTACTTTAAGCCTCTCCCACCTTAAGTCCCCAGATATAGCATCAATATTATAGAAAACTACTTCCTTATTAGGGAAATAGTAGACTTTAGGTATATAAAAAGATAAATCCTCATACAACTTTCTAGCTTCTACATCGCTGTGAGTGAGTACGAGGAAAGGCTTGTCTAATTCATTAAACACTCCATCTATTAAATAACTTTTAGCAGACTCCGAGAGACCAAATATTCCTATTGGAAACTTATTTCCCCCTATACCACTAATTATGTTTTTAAACTCCCTACTACTCTTAAGAGGTTTAAAAAGTCCATCTAGTCTCATTTCAACAACCACCCTATCAACTTTACATAATTTATAATTTAAAACCGTTAAACCTATTCATAGCTTCCTTTATCCCCTTATCTATAATAACCTCTACCGATTCTACAGCTGCTATAAAGACTTCCTTAAGCTTTTCTGCATCATCTTTAGAGAACCTTCCTAGGACATGGGCTACTAGTTCTCCATTAGGCTGTCCTACTCCTATCTTAACTCTAGGAAAAACATCTGTGCCTAAATTAGATATAATATTTTTTATTCCATTATGGCCACCAGCACTTCCCTGGCTTCTTATTCTAAGTCGACCTATATCTAGGCTTATATCATCATATAAAACTATGATATTTTCATTTTCTATCTTGTAAAAGTTAACAACCTCTCTTACACTTTCTCCACTAAGATTCATATATGTACTTGGCTTTAACAAGATTACCTTACTACCACATATATTCCCTTCACCATACATTCCTCTAAATTTTTCCCTATTAACAGCTATATTATACTTGTTACTAATTAAATCTATAGCATCAAATCCTACATTATGTCTAGTATGCTCGTACTGTTTACCTATGTTTCCTAGTCCCACTACTAAAAACATCTCTTCACTCCCTACTATATCTTATATCATACATTTTTTTCAAACTTACACTATATTATATATTATACTAAATGACATAAATAATAAAGAGACTTAAAAGTCTCTTTACTTACTTTTTTCTCTTACATCCGAAAGAGTTATATTTACTTCTATAGTTTCTCCACTTCTCCAAATTTTACACACTACCAAGTCACCAATTTTATGTTTATCCAAAATGTCTGCCAGGTCTTCAAATTTTGTAACTTTCTTTCCATCTAGTTCTAATATTATATCTGTAGGTTTAACCCCAGCTAATGCAGCTCCACTTCCCTGTACAACTTCTCTAACGTAAATACCTTTAATGTTATTTTTCTCTGAAACGACACCTTGACCATATATTCCAAGGAATGGCCTAGCAACCTTCCCATAGTCCATTAGAGACTTAATTATATCTTTTGCTTCATTTATAGAAATAGCAAAACCCATTCCCTCAGCATTCTGATCAGAGCCCATCTTCAAACTATTTATTCCTATAATCTCTCCGGCTTCATTGCAAAGTGGTCCACCGCTATTTCCTGGATTAATGGCAGCATCTGTTTGAAGTACTTTATATATAGCTCCTGCATATTGTATTCTCCTATTCAAAGCACTAACTATTCCCGCTGTAACTGAGCCTGAAAATTCCTCTCCTAATGGATTACCTATGGCAATAGCTATGTCACCTACTTTTACCTTAGATGAATCTCCTAATTTAGCAGTAGGTAAGTTTTGAGCATCTACTTTGATAACAGCTAAATCTGATCTTGAATCAGTGCCAACTATAGTTGCTGGTAATGTTTTGCCACTGGAGAGTTTTACAGTAACCTTAGCAGCACCTTCTACTACATGATTGTTGGTAACTATATATCCATTTGAATCAAATATTATTCCCGAACCGCCCCCCAAATCTTGCAATCCAAAAAAGCCTTCAGCTCGGTTGCTTATACCAACTACTGTTGGTCCGACTACCTCTGCCACTTTCGTTATGGCGTTTTTGGGTATGTCAGCAGTCTCCACTTTGTTAACCTCTTTTTTTGGTTCCAGCGAGGGTTGGTTAATTGACGAATAATTATTTGGATATTTCTTGCTTATTACGTAGGCTCCTGATGCACCACCTGAAATTGCTGCTATAAGCACAAAAACTAATCCATTAAGTAACTTTTTAATCCTGGATTTTCTCCTTCTACTAGTAAAGTTTATCTCTCCCTTTGAACATTCTGCACTCTCCCACCTAACGTCCTTTACTTCATCCAATCTGTTATCATCCATTTACTCGCACCTCATAATCCATCAATTTAGAGATATTATAAACAAACTTCTTTACGTAAATATGAATAAAATGTAATCATTGTTTAAATCCTCTTTAGTGTAAAAACAAATTTTACTCCCTGAGGTTCTTTATTTTCAATCCAAACATCCTCCCCAAGCTGAGTTAGTATACTTCTGACGATTGACAAACCAAGTCCTGTACTCAGCTTTGTTGTTCTTGACTTATCAGCCTTGTAAAATCTGTCCCATATATGCTTCAAATCTTCCTTAGAAATAGAGGGTCCATCGTTGAATACAGATACAAGGGCCTTATCTCCCTTAGTTTTTGTACTAATTCTTACAGTTCCACCCTCTCCTACGTATTTTATGGCATTATCTATAAGATTCGTTACTACCTGCGTTATCCTATCCTTATCTGCCGCAACGTAAAGTTCATCATCCTGCATTAGTACATCTACTTTTAATCCTTTTTCTCTTATTTTGGTTTCAAACTTTATTACAGATAACCTAATGATCTCATTAATGTCTAACTCCTCTATTCTAAGTCTAAACTGTCCAGCCTCTATAGCTGATAAGTCTAGTAAGTCATTTACTAATCTTGTAAGTCTTTGAATTTCTCCATAAGTAACAGAGAGATAATAATTCTCTTTTTCTTTAGGAATAACCCCATCTAATATTCCACCTATGAATCCTTTTATTGAAGTTATAGGAGATCTAATTTCATGAGATACGTTGGATATAAATTCTCTTCTATTTTTCTCAACTGCTTCTAGAGAATCTGCCATAGAATTAAAGGACCTAGCTAAAGTCCCGATTTCATCTTTAGACTCTATACTTACCCTTTTGTCCACTTCTCCTTTTGATATCTTATCTGCTACATAGTTAATCTGTTCTAGGGGCTTGATTATTATTCTTTGAGAAAGATAGTATATTACTACACAGGAAACTACAATAGCCAGTATTGCTGACATCCATATTATTTCGTAAACTCTTTTCAAAGGTTCCCTTAATTCACTTATGGAAGTGTGCAGTAACATTGAACCTTTAAATATCCCTTTTGAGAAGATGGGAATTTCAAAGGTGTGTACAGGTCCCTTGAAAATATTTTGGTAGACTTCTCTCTTTTCAACGGTATGTCCAAGCCTCAATTCCTCTAACTCTTTTGTTATTATTTGTGTTCCTATTAGAGCTTTATGTTCACTATCTGAAACTGCATACACATAGCCATAATTATCTACAAGCCATATATATGTAGATAAGTAGTTTCCTATATATGTTAAGGTCTCATTTATTTTGTCCGGTGAAACATTTCCCTGTAAATATTGCTCTGCAGCAGTACTGATAAACTGAGATTCTGTTTCTAACTGACCCTTTCTTTGTTCAAAATAGTAACTTTCAAACCAATAGGATAAGAAGGCTGCTGTTATAATAAAGCTTACAGCAATTATCACTGCAAAAGTAGCTACTAGCTTTGAAAATAACCCTTTCTTCATTTATTTCACCTCAAACTTATACCCAACTCCCCAAACCGTCTCTATTTGCCAATTAGGTCCTCCTTGAAGCTTTTCTCTAAGTCTTTTAACATGCACATCTACAGTTCTAGAGTCCCCTGGATAGTCGTAACCCCAAACTTCACATAAAAGTTGCTCCCTTGTAAATACTCTGTTCTTATTACTAGATAAATAATATAGAAGTTCAAACTCTTTCGGAGGCATTTTTATCTCTTCATCTTTGTATACCACAGTATAAGAATTGATATCAACTGTTAATTGTTCAAATTTTAATACTTCCTTATTTTCATTATCTACATTATACCTTCTTAAAACAGCTTTGATTCTAGCAAGCAATTCCTTAGGTTCAAAAGGCTTCACTATATAGTCATCTGCACCTAATTCAAGACCTAATACCTTATCAAAGGTCTCCCCTTTAGCTGTAAGCATAATAACGGGGGTTTCATAATCTTTTCTTATCCACTTAAGCACATCTATACCATCAACATGAGGTAGCATTATGTCTAATAAAACTAAATCCGGTTTATATTCTAAGAAGTCCTCTTGAGCTGCCTTGCCATCATTGCAAACTTTTGTATCGTATCCCGCACTTTCAACATACATTCTTATTACTTCACATATATTTTCATCATCATCTACTATCAAAACTTTTCCTATTGATCCTTCCATTAACTACATCCCCTCTCTCTAAATTGAGTAGTTATTTGTTTTAATTATATCTACCTATATTAAATTTATCATATATAACATGTATAATAGTAGTATATCCTTAAAAAGTTACAAATAATTTACTATATTTTATTCTACTAACATAAAAAGTACTTATGCTTATTCTATTGTATAGTATATTACCTTAATGTTTAACAGCATGATAAAAAGCATGTGGAATTTTTGTTCCACATGCTTTTCATCATTCTATTCTTCAAATAACTTACTTACAGAAATATCTTCGTATATTCTCTTTATCGCTTCTGCAAATACAGGTGCTACTGATAAAGTTTTAAACTTATCTAATATCTTATCTTCTGGTAACTTAATAGTATTTAGCATTACTAGCTCTTTTATAGCTGATTCATTAATTCTCTCGATTGCTGGACCAGATAATACAGCGTGTGTACAACAAGCATAAACTTCCTTCGCACCCATCTTTACTAGGGCATTAGCTCCATTTGTTATAGTTCCAGCTGTGTCTATCATATCATCAATTAATATTACAGTTTTGTCTTGAATATCGCCTATAACATTCATTATTTCTGATACATTTGCCTTTGGTCTTCTCTTATCGATAATAGCAATAGGTGCATGTAATTTATCTGCAAACTTTCTAGCTCTTGTTACACTTCCTAAGTCTGGTGAAACAACAACAATATCTTCTCTCTCTGCAAATCCTTTTTGTACAAAGTATTTTGCAAGTATAGGTGCACCTAATAAGTGGTCAAGAGGTATATTAAAATATCCTTGTATTTGTGCAGCATGTAAATCCATTGTTAGGACTCTATCTGCACCAGCTGCTGTTAGTATATCAGCAACAAGCTTTGCTGTAATTGGATCTCTTGCCTTTGCTTTTCTGTCTTGTCTTGCATATCCATAGTAAGGCATTACTGCTGTTATTCTTCCAGCAGATGCTCTTTTAAAGGCATCAATCATTATTAGTAATTCCATCAAGTTGTCATTTACAGGGTGATTAGTTGACTGAATTACGAATACATCTGTTCCTCTTACTGTTTCATTAATATTTACAGATATCTCACCGTCACTAAACGTGCATACATTTGCATCTCCTACGGATAATCCTAACATATCTGCAATATCCTTAGCTAAATCTGGGTGTGAATTACCTGCAAAAATTTTAATGTTTTTACCATGGGTTATCATTATGTAATCCTCCTAAAATTTTATTTCTTTAATCCTTTTTTTTCTACCCAACCTTCTTTGTTTACCTGTTTTGCTCTTGCAATGGCCAAGGCACCTTCTGGCACTTCTTCTAATATAGTTGAGCCTGCTGCAATGTATGTGTCATTATTAATCTTAACTGGAGCAACTAAGTTTACATTACATCCTATAAATGCATTATCTCCAATTATAGTTTTATGCTTTTTCTTTCCATCATAGTTAACAACAACAGTACCACAACCGAAGTTGCATCCACTTCCAACCTCTGCATCTCCAATGTAAGTTAAATGAGAAACCTTAGTCTTATCTCCTATAACGGACTTTTTAATCTCAACAAAATCTCCAATTCTAGCAGATTTACCAATAACACTCTCTGGTCTTATGTAGGCAAACGGTCCTACTGAGGTGCCTTCTCCTACCTTACTCTGTAATATGACAGAGTTTTGAATATTAACACCTTTTCCTATAAGACTATTCTCTATTCTGGAATTAGGATATATAGTACAACCCTCTTCGATAATGGTTTTTCCTGAGATCACATTTCCAGGATAAATTATAGTATCATTACCAATCTCAACATCTATATCAATATAGGTGTTATCAGGGTCTATTAATGTAACTCCATTTTCCATATGTTTTAAATTTATTCTCTTTCTCATAACCTTTTCTGCATCTGCAAGTTGAGCTCTAGAGTTTACACCCATTGTTTCCTCAAAAGGTATTGGCAATGCTCCAATCTTCTCTCCGTCGCTCTTTAAAATTCCTATAACATCTGTCAAATAGTATTCTCCTTGAGCATTATTATTATCTAGTCTGTCTAGGCTTTTTAACAGATGTTCTATATCAAAACAGTACATACCTGAATTTATTTCATTTATCTTAAGTTCCTGTTCTGTACAGTCTTTATGCTCAACGATCTTTACTACATCTTCATTATTTCCTCTTATTACTCTTCCATATCCTGAAGGATTGTCTACTATAGAAGTCAATAAGGTAGCCTTATACATACCTTCTCTATGAAAAAGAGTAAGCTTTTCTATTGTTTCCTTTGTTATTAAAGGAGCATCTCCTGTAAAAATCGCTACCGTACCTTGTTTACCTGTTAGAAACTCCCTTGCACACATAACTGCATGCCCAGTTCCTAGCTGCTTATCCTGTAGAGCATAAAATACTCCATTTACCTCAGTAGCTTCCTTTACCTTATCTGCTCCTCTTCCAACAACTACATTTATGTCCTTTATTCCTGCATTTTTAATAACATCTATTACTACGTTAACCATTTCTTTTCCACATACTTTGTGAAGTACCTTAGGCGTAGACGATTTCATCCTTTTTCCTTCACCAGCTGCTAATATTATAGCACAATTATACATTATAACACCTCTTTATGGTCATAAACTTACATTTTTCTATCTTATTTTATAAAAACATCCCTTAATATTATATTTTATATAAAAAGTATTTTCAACCTTATAGTTAATTTTTATAAGGAATTTCATAAATTGATATATTTCACTGTTAATAATCTAAAAATAATAAAAAGGAGTAATTTTACTCCTTTTTATTATTCTTCTTCTACTCTGTCATCAGAAACAGTTTCTTCATTTTTTACTTTTTCATATTCTTCTAAAATTGCTTGTTGTATCTTTTCTCTTGTTTGAGTGTTGATTGGATGTGCAATGTCTTTAAATTCTCCGTCTGGAGTTTTTCTACTTGGCATTGCTATAAAAAGCCCATTTTGACCTTCTATAACCTTTATATCGTGAACTACGAATTCATTATCAAAGGTTACTGAAACTATAGCTTTCATCTTGCCTTCTGCGGCAATCTTTCTAACTCTAACGTCTGTAATTTGCATATAAAATCCACCTCCAAGATGCTTATGTATATAATATTCTCTAAATTTTATATTTTTCCTTCTTGCTTTTCAAAAAAACAATAAATTTTTTGAAAATTTTATTATTTGAACATTTCTGAAGGAAATAATAGCGCTTCTCCCTTTTCGTCAATACCCTTGAAGTCTACAATTGACACATAGTCCTCAACTAACTTTTTAGGAGTTTCTACATTATCTATCAGTACTCCAATTCCTAAAAGCTCACTTTCAAACTCCTTTAAAAGATCTATTATGCCCATAGCGGTTCCTCCCGCTTTCATGAAGTCATCTATGAATATGCACTTGCTTCCCTTATTCATAGCTTTTTTAGATAAAGACATAGTTTGAATCCTACCAGTAGAACCGGATACATAATTTATACTTAGTGTAGAACCTTCTGTAACTTTTGTTTCTCTCCTAACCACTACGAGCTGTACACCTAACATCTTTGCTACTTCATAGGCTAACGGAATCCCCTTTGTTTCAACAGTAACCACATAGTCTACATTTTTATCATTGAAGGCTGATGCTAATATTACCCCAGCTGTATGAATTATTTGAGGGTTAAACATTATATCTGTCATGTATAGAAAATTCCCTGGTATTATTCTTTCTCTATTTTTCAAAATAATACATAGTCTTTCAGCAAATTCCTTAATTTTTTCTCCAGATAATCCACATATATATTTTACTCCACCAGCGGCACCTGATATAGTTTCCACTCTCCCCATGGAAAGTTTCATCAAAATATCCTTGATTACAACTAAATCTTCGCTTATGGTAGATTTTGCAGCATTGAACATATCTGTAAAATTATTAAGATTTATCACCTTATTAGGATTTTCTATTAAAATCTTTGTTATAGTTGCCACTCTTTGATTTCTACTAAATTTCTCCATTACATCACCTATCTATATTAAATTTACGAATATTCTTTCTAAAACTATATGTTATTATTCATATTCTATGATAAAACCAATACATAATCAATACTTAATTATTAATAATTAGTAGATTACAAGATTAAGATACTAAAATAAAATTATGTAAATGTGTTTTTTTGATTCATTTTTGTATATAATTATTAAATGAGATAAATTTGATTAATACAGGGAGATGATTTTATTGTCATTTGATTTTATAAAAGATAGAAACAAGAAAATCCACTTTATAGGAATAGGTGGAATTAGTATGAGCGGATTAGCTGAAATTCTATTAGAACAAAACTTCAAAGTATCTGGCTCTGATATGAAAGCTTCTGCCATAACAGATACCTTAAAACAAAATGGCGCTCAAATTAATATAGGTCAATCAGGAGATAATATAACTGAAGATATCGACTTAGTAGTATATACTGCTGCAATATCCGAAGATAACCCTGAACTTTTAAGGGCAAAGGAATTAAATGTTCCAACTATAACAAGAGCAGAATTTTTAGGATATATAATGAAGGGTCACAAATATAATGTAGCGATTTCAGGGACTCATGGAAAAACTACTACTACTTCTATGGTGTCTCATATATGTTTGAATGCAGAACTAGATCCTACAATACTTGTTGGAGGACAATTAGATATTATAAATGGTAATGTACGTCCAGGTAATAGTGATTACTTTATAACTGAAGCTTGTGAATATAAAGGCTCCTTCTTAAAGTTTTTCCCTTATATAGGTGTGATACTAAATATTGATGCAGACCATCTAGATTATTATAAGGA
Source organism: Clostridium tanneri (assembly GCF_033659955.1). Taxonomy (NCBI): domain Bacteria; kingdom Bacillati; phylum Bacillota; class Clostridia; order Eubacteriales; family Clostridiaceae; genus Clostridium; species Clostridium tanneri. Next base: position 86,411 of record NZ_JARUJP010000011.1, on the reverse strand, counting down.
TATAAATGATATTGAAAATGCCTTTGCAAACTTTTCTAAACTTATCCCTACAAATGGATACCTAATAGGTTATGCTGATGATATGAGAGTAAATAATATTGTATCTCATGCTAAATGCAACACACTAACCTATGGAATAGATGCTGGAGAAATAAGAGCTAAAAATATAGTGTTTAATGAAAATGGATGTGCTTATTTTGATGCATATAAGGAAAGTGAGAGAATTTTATCTGTGCAACTAAATGTTCCTGGTAAACATAATGTTCTAAATGCTTTAGCAAGTATATGCACTGCTCTTAGCTTAGATATTCCTAAAAACAACATTGTTAAGGGACTGGAAAGTTTTAATGGTACCCACAGAAGATTTGAAATAAAAGGTACAAAAAATAATGTTACAGTTATAGATGATTATGCACATCACCCAACAGAAATAAAAGCTACATTAAGTGCAGCTAAAAACTATCCTCACAAAAAGATGTTTTGCGTGTTTCAACCTCACACATATTCAAGAACTCTAAATCTATTTGATGAGTTCGTTGAAGCTTTTGATGATGCAGACGAAGTTATTCTTGCAGATATATATGCTGCAAGAGAGAAAGATACTGGAGTAGTAAGTTCTAGTATGTTAGCAGACAAAATAAAACAAAGAGAAGTAAAATGCTGTAACTTTGATAACTTTGATGAAATCGTATCTCACTTACGTAAAAACGTAGAGGCTGGAGACATAGTCTTAACTGTAGGTGCAGGAGATGTCTATAAAATAGGTGAAATGTATCTAGACCAAGATAATTAAAAAATATAAATATGTGTAAAATCCTCCAACATGGCAATAATATAATTGATAACCTGTTGGAGGTGTTTTACTATGAGAAACTTTTTAATATCTGCTGCTGTAGATATAGTTCTAATCTTAGTTTCATACTTTTTCTTTAGAAAAATAATAAGTGGTCCTACAAGACACAGACTTTATGAGAAATTTTTTAGTTCTTTTGCTAAATTTATAATTTATGTCTTTCTAGTTACAATAGCTATAACTGGTCTTACTGCTCTTATACTCTATAGAACCTGGTTTATAGCCTATATAAATATAATAGCCCCTGCATTAGTATCTATACTGGTAGGTTTTCTTATATCTACAGTGCCTACTAAAGGAGCCGGGGATGACAAGGCTAAAGAATAATTTTATGTCTATATAAAGCTGACACCTTAAGGTTTTATTGCTGTCAGCTTTATATATTATATTTTAAAATTTCACACAAAAATATAATTAACACTTGACTTATCCCATTATATTACATATAATTAAATTGTAACGGGGTGTGGCGCAGATGGGAGCGCGCGTGGTTTGGGACCATGAGGTCGCAGGTTCAATCCCTGTCACCCCGACCAAAAGGACAAGATTATCTTGTCCTTTTTTCATATAATTTTAACATAACCATATCCAAGATTATCCGAATTAAATTTTAATTTTAGGGCAACTTATATTTAACAGCGGCATAGTACAAAATACCATTTTACTCTAAATCTTCCGAGGAACGTTAAGAGGAGTGTTAAGATGAAGGCAAAATATAGCGATTTGTTTAAGAGTATAGTAAATGCTTATTATGAAGGTAATTTTGAAGAAAAGGTAAAAGAAATTCTTTCACAGGAATCTGTGGATAAGGAATCTCTCAGTAGAGTTATATCCTCCCTTTGCGGAACAGGTATAACTTATAGTGACAACTTTGTAGAAGAACTGAAAGAAGCAATAAGCTCATATGAAACTAATCACAAAATAGTAAACAAAATCAAGCATTGTTCTATGGATTGTGTGGATGTAAATGGTGAGACCATGTGCCAAAAATCCTGTCCCTTTAATGCAATTTTTATAGATACTGAAAAGAATACAAGTGTAATTGATAATGACAAATGTACAGACTGCGGTTTTTGCGTAGAGGCATGCCCAACAGGGGGAATACTGGATAGAGTAGAATTTATACCACTACTAGAACTGCTTAAAGGTGGTCACCCTGTAATAGCTGCAGTTGCTCCAGCCATTATTGGTCAATTTGGAGATATGATTACTATTGATCAACTAAGAGCCGCTTTTAAAAAAATAGGCTTTACAGATATGATAGAAGTAGCATTTTTTGCAGATATGCTTACTTTAAAAGAAGCAGTAGAATTCGACCACTTTGTAAAGAAACGTGAAGACCTAATGATAACCTCCTGTTGCTGTCCTATGTGGGTAGGTATGCTTAAGAGAGTATATAATGACTTAGTAAGATATGTTTCACCTTCTGTATCCCCAATGATTGCATCGGGAAGAGTAATGAAAGAGTTAAATCCCGACTGTAAAGTTGTATTTATTGGACCTTGTGTTGCTAAAAAAGCAGAAGCTAAGGAAAAAGATCTTTTAGGCGATATAGATTTTGTTCTTACTTTTGCAGAGGTAAAAGATATATTTGAATCATTAAATATTAATCCTGCAGAGCTAGATGAAGATTCTTCTACAGAATATGCTTCAAGGGGTGGAAGGCTTTATGCTCGTACCGGTGGTGTATCTACCGCTGTAACTGAAGCAGTAGAAAGACTATTTCCTGAAAAGTATCAACTTATAAGAACAGTTCAAGCAAATGGTGTAAAAGAATGTAGAGCAATACTTGAAAAAGCTAAAAATGGAGATATAGATGCTAATTTTATTGAAGGAATGGGCTGTATAGGCGGCTGTGTTGGTGGTCCTAAAGCTATTTTACCTCGTGAAAAAGGTAAAGAGCATGTAGATCACTTAGCTGATAACTCCTCTATTAAGGTATCTGTAGATAGCGACTGTATGAATAAAATTCTAAGTGATATAGGAATTGAATCTATAGAAGACTTCAAAGATGAAAAAAAGATAGAAATATTTGAAAGAAAATTTTAGTATTAGTAATACATACCAATACTTATATAGACAGCACCTAATTTAAAATGAGGTGCTGTTTTATTTGTTTCTTTAATGTTATACTAGAAAATGGGGTGATATAATGCTAAAAAATATTAAAGGTGCTATATTTGATATGGATGGAACACTTATCGACTCTATGTGGGTATGGACTAAGGTAGATGAGGAATATCTGGAAAAAAGGAATATAAAGTTACCTGATAATCTAAAAGAAGAAATAGAGCATATGAGTTTTTCAGAAGTTGCTCAATACTTTAAAAATAGATTTGATCTTCCTGACAGTATAGAAGAAATTCAAAGTGAATGGAATCATATGGCTATACATCACTATACTCATGATGTGAAACTAAAAGCCGGTGCAAAAGAATTTTTATCCCTTTTAAAATCCAAAGGAATAAAAATAGGACTAGCTACCAGCAATTGCAAACTTCTTATAGAAATTGCTTTGAAGAATAATGATATATATCACTTTTTTGATTCTATAAGTACTACTGATGAAGTTACAAGAGGAAAAGACTTTCCGGATATATACCTGCTTGCTGCTAAAAAGCTTAACTTACAGCCTGAAGAATGTGCGGTGTTTGAAGACATCCTTCCTGCTGTTAAAGGAGCGAAGTCAGCAGGTATGGTAGTTATAGGTGTCCATGATCTATACTCTGAGTATCAAAAACAAGATATAATAAATCATGCTGATATGTATATTTCCGAGTATAATGAGCTAACAAAAGCGGTTTAACTTAAAATAATCGAGTATGAAGCAGATAACAGTCTTATCTACCTTCTACTCGATTATTTTATTAATTGACAGTTTTTATAGTTGTATTGAATATACTGTTATTAAATAATATTATCTGGGGGCGGTATGTGACATGTTAACCTTTTTATTTATAGTATTAGTAGTTGCAGCCTTATGTGCATCTTATTACTTTACAAATAAAATGTCAGCTCAAAGAAAACAGATTTTGCTTCTAAAATATCAAAATAACAACCTGAAGCAATTAACAAAAGCAGATAAAAAAGTAACCATAGAGTATATGTATCCAACAACCAACAAAGGCATTGTTAAGAAAAAATGTGAACTGTTAATGTCTCCTCTTCTTAACTCCCCGTCGCTAAATTTATTAAAAGAAGACATGCTTATTGAAATACATGATAGTGGGAAAATTAATAATCAGGTATGGTACGAAGTATCTATAAGCTCTAACGATAGAACTAATTCGAAAGGTTGGATAAAGGAAGACTTTGTAAGCCTTTGTGATGAAAGTAATCCATAAACCTAAAAAAGTGACAAGAAACATATAGATTTTCTTGTCACTTTCATTATTATAATAGACTATAATCACTTACATAAATTCAAGTGATGCTTTATACTATCTTAGTTGTCCATTGCTCACAATCCCAGATATCTGTAACTACATCTCTATAAAACTCTGGTTCGTGACAAACTAGTAAAATACTTCCCTTATATTCCTTTAATGCTCTTTTTAACTCTTCCTTTGCATCAACATCTAGATGGTTGGTAGGCTCATCCAGAATCAAAATATTGGTTTCCCTATTTAATATCTTACATAGTCTTACCTTAGCTTGCTCGCCACCACTAAGAACCACTATTTTGCTCTCTATCTGCTTCGTAGTAAGACCACACTTTGCTAGAGCAGCTCTTATTTCATATTGAGTAAATGATGGGAACTCACTCCACACTTCTTCTATACAAGTATTATAGTTAGATTCTTTTATTTCCTGCTGAAAATATCCTATATACTGGTAATCTCCAAGTTCTGCCTTTCCTGATAAAGGCTTTAACTCCCCCATAAGACTTTTTAAAAGAGTAGTCTTACCAAGACCATTAGCACCTACTAAAGCAATCTTATCTCCTCTTTCCATTGTTAAGTTCAATGGTTTAGAAAGCGGTTCATCATATCCTATTACTAGGTCTGTAGTCTCAAATATAAGCTTACCAGATGCTCTAGTAGGCTTAAAATTAAACTCTGGCTTTACCTTTTCCTTTGTTAACTCTATTTTCTCCATTTTATCCAGTTGCTTTTGTCTTGATTTGGCCATCCCCACTGTAGCAACTCTTGCCTTGTTTCTTGCCACAAAATCTTCAAGCTTAGCTATTTCCTTTTGTTGTCTTTCAAATGCCAATTCTAATTGTCTCTTATTTGCTTCATATACTCTAATAAAGTTATCATAATCTCCTACATATCTTGTAAGCTTCTTATTTTCAACATGATATATTAAATTGATAACACTATTTAAGAAAGGAATATCATGAGAAATAAGTATAAATGCATTCTCATAATTCTGAAGATAAAACTTCAGCCACTCAATATGCTTCTCATCTAAGTAGTTAGTAGGCTCATCTAAAAGTAAAATGTCGGGATTCTCAAGAAGAAGCTTTGCTAAAAGAACTTTAGTTCTCTGGCCACCACTTAGGTCAGCAACATCTTTATCAAGTCCTATATCTCTAAGTCCAAGTCCGCCAGCCACTTCTTCTACTTTCACATCTATAACATAAAAACCATTGTTATCAAGTAAGTCTTGAATATTTCCCATATCATCTAGTAACTTTTCTAACTCTTCTGGGGATGCATCTGCCATTTTATCTGTTATCTCTAACATTTCCTTTTCAAGATCAAAAAGATATTGAAAAGCACCTTTTAGTACGTCCCTTATAGTCTGTCCTTTTTGTAATTGGGCATGCTGATCCATGTATCCAACTCTTACTCTATTAGACCATTCAATTGTTCCTTCATCAGGAGCTAGTTTTCCTGTTATTATATTCATAAAAGTTGATTTTCCTTCTCCATTTGCCCCTATAAGTCCAACATGCTCTCCTTTGAGAAGTCTAAAAGATACATCCTCAAATATTGCTCTGTCTCCAAAACCGTGATTTACATTTTTAACTGTTAGTATACTCATATCTTCTCTCCTTAAATATCTATATTTAAAATATAAAAATTCTTAAACATAATACAAGAACTAGTTTAATTTATTATCATGACTTATGTCAAAGGAATTTTAAGTATTATTAACTTTTTAATTGTGGTATACTACATAATGAAAAAACAGGGAGGTAATGCTATAATGACATGCAAATTTTATTTACATAAAGGTATGGGAAGAAAGGCTGAAAATGGTCACCCTTGGATATACACTAGCGAGATAGAAGGTTACGATGGTACCTATGAAAATGGTGATATTGTTGAAGTTTATAATTTTAAAGGAAGCTTTATAGGAAAGGGTTACATAAATGACTTATCAAAAATCACTATAAGAATGATGACTCGTGACATTAATGAAGAAATAGACGAAGAATTTTTCAGAAAAAGGTTACATAATGCCTGGAATTATAGAAAGAAGGTTATAGCTACTTCAAGCTGTAGATTCCTATTTGGAGAAGCAGATTTTGTACCTGGTCTTATAATAGACAAATATGAAGATTATTACGTAATACAATCTCTTTCATTAGGTATAGATAAATATAAACAGATAATAGTTAAAATACTGCAGGAAGACTTTGCTGCTAAAGGTGTATATGAACGAAGCGATGTAAAAGTACGTGAATTAGAAGGTATGGAGCAAACAAAAGGATTTTTAACTGAACCCTTTGAAACGAAAATACAAATTGTAGAAAACGGTGTTAAGTATACTGTTGATATAGAAAATGGTCAAAAGACCGGCTTTTTCTTAGATCAAAAAGAAAATAGATATGCTATACATAAAATTTGCAAAGATGCTGATGTATTAGATTGTTTTACTCATACAGGTTCCTTTGCGCTAAATGCTGGTGTAGCTGGTGCTAAGAGTGTATTAGGACTTGATATATCTCAACTTGCTGTAGACGAAGCAACCCGAAACTCCGAGTTAAATGGGCTTTCAGATGTAGTTAAGTTTGAATGTCACAATGCTTTTGATGCTCTTCCACAATGGGTAAGAGAGGGAAGACAATATGATGTAGTAATACTAGATCCCCCTGCTTTTACAAAATCTAGGTCAACTATAAATAGTGCTGTAAGAGGCTACAAAGAGATTAATCTAAGAGGCATAAAAATGGTTAAGCCAGGTGGTTTTCTCGTTACATGCTCATGCTCACATTTTATGAATCCAGAGCTTTTCAAGGATACAATAGCTGATGCTGCTAAAGATGCTAGAAGAATGTTAAGGCAAGTGGAATTTAGAACACAAGCTTCAGACCATCCAATACTATGGAATTCTGACGAGTCATACTACTTAAAGTTTTATATATTTCAAGTGGTTTAATAGTTTTATAGCTAGTGATGATTTTCAATATAATCTATTGAAAGTCATCACTAATTTTAAATTTAAGATATTAACCCATCTCTGTATTCTGGTACGACTTCTATAATATCCTTTTGACAGCAGTAATTTAAGTCGTGGTCTAATTTTAATTCTTTCATTCTTTTATAGTGAGTTGCTCCTTTTATAAATCTTAACACATCTTTATTTTCACCATATATATAGCTAGCTGTCTTTGAAATATCCGTCAGTTCTATATCAGACTTTTTGTCAGCTATACAGTGTATTATATAACCACTACATATGAAATCATCCATGGAAAACTGCCCATAAGTTCCAGCATTAACTATAACTATATCGTTATTTAACTCAATCAATCTGTCAGCAACAGCTCTAGCATTGATTAATGCTCCTATTAAAATATTCTTAGCTCCTACGCTTCCTCTGATTGCCCTAGTGCCGTTACTAGTGGTTATTACTAAGTTTTTTCCTTCCACAGAATTTCTTTTATACTCTAATGGAGAATTTGAAAAGTTAAATCCATCTATTTTTAACGCTTCTCTCTCCCCTCCTAATACATATACCTTTCTATCCCTATTTGCTATGGTAAAAGCCTCTTCTACTGTAAGTACTGGTATTATTCCTTGGCATCCGTTATTTATAGCAGTAACTATTACAGATGTAGCTCTAAGCATATCTATAACTACTACTGATTTTCCTTCAACCTTTTCTCTTTTTATATCATCTGCGGAAATTATTAAATCAATCTTCATAAAACTTTCCCCCATTAAAAAGTTCTCTACCTTATTTAAGAAGTAGAGAACCTAAAATTAGTTATTTATAGTGTATTCCTTGATATATATCTTTTTCTTTAAGCTTAGCGTCAATGGAATTTAATACTTCCCATTTTTTTAAACTCCATTTTGGACCTATTAGTAAACTTCTTGGTGCATCTCCTGTTAGCCTATGAATTACTACATCAGGTGGGGTAATAGATATGGCTGAACATATTATATCTATATACTCATCTTGCTCTAAGAATTTAAGTTCCCCTCTATTATATAAGCTCACCAAAGGCGTATTTTCCATCAGGTGTAGGAGATGGTACTTTACTCCTTGAACACCTATCTTCGAAACATATTTTACAGTATTCATCATGTCTTCTTTAGCTTCACCTGGTAATCCAAATATTACATGGGCCACTACATCAATATTTATCTTTCTCAAATTGTTTACTGCTCTCTCGAATACATCTAAACTATAACCTCTGTTTATTTTTTTTGCTGTTATTTCATTAGAAGTTTGAAGCCCAAGCTCTACCCAGGTATATATTTTTTTATTAAATTCATCTAAAAGCTCTAGTACCTCTTCACTAAGGCAATCTGGCCTTGTAGCTATTGCCAATGCTACAACACCTTCTTCGCTTATTGCTTCTTCATACTTCTGCCTTAATACCTCTACAGTCGCATAAGTATTTGTATATGCCTGAAAATAAGCAATGTACTTTCCTTCTCTCCACTTGTTGTTCATCATTGTTTTTATATCTTTAAATTGTTCCTTTATAGAAAAGCATCTATTTCCTGCAAAGTCACCGGAACCTCTTTCACTGCAGAAAAGGCATCCACCTTTACTTATAGTACCATCTCTATTAGGGCAAGAAAACCCTGCATCCAAGGATATCTTAAATACTTTACTTCCAAACTTTTGTCTTAAAAAATAATTTAAATTATAATATCTTTTGTCTCCCCACAGCATATTTACTCTCCAATTATACTTTTTATCTTTAATTATATCACATTTTCTTCTCTTTAAAATCCTTAAGACTCAATTGCCACTTCCCTATAATATTGTTAACAGTTTTGTCTCCTGCTTTTTTAGGTATCACATCATAGTTTATAGTGTCCTTATCATATGAAGAAATAACCACATCCACCTTATCTAATGGGTACTTTTCCTCAAACTTAAAAGGTATCATATCTCCACCATCCATCTTATAAATACGTATGCAATGCCCAACACCAGGCTTAGTATATTGAACTGTAACATGTTTTTCTTCTGGAGAAAAACTTATTAATTCTACTCTTGAATCTCTTAATAAGTCTAAAGTAGTAATTTCCTTTCCGATAGGCTTTTCTTTTGTTTTGGAGCCACCGGTATCTTGACCTGCTTTAGCTCCACCTCCGTTTCCGCCACCACCTTGTTCATCACCGCCGCCGCCTTTATCTGACTGTACGGCTAGGGATTCATCTATTTTTATTAACGCAATGTAGGAATCCTTATCTTCAGTAGCTAATGCTAAGTTATCTCCACCATAGGCGAAATTAATTATGCTAAATTTAGCTCTTGGTACTGGTATTTTATCTATATTACTTTTATCATCTTTAGAAAAAGCAAAGTTGGGTATGCTGCCTAGGTCTATCACTAAGTTTGTGCTTACATTGTTCTTATTTCTTAATCTTATTTGATCACCCTCTATAAATGCTTCCTTTTGTACATTATTATTAGTCTCATTTATCTTATAATCGGTGTCTTCCTTTGATATTTTAATAGAATATTCATCTAAAGATGCAAAAGGTTTTGTAACATCTGACCTGGAAACTCTCAGCTTAAATACTCCAGACTTTCCAACCTCACTTGTGTCAGACAAATTATAACCAAAAATCTTTAAACTCTTATTTTCTTCTGGTGCTGAAGACTTTAAAAGTTCTTTAGAATAGAACTTTTTACTATTCTCTATATCGCCTTTCATCAAATACTTCATATATGTTTCTGTTACATTTGTAGCAGCCTTCATATCAAAAGTTTCTGTGCTTTCTTTTGCCTGTTCCTTTTTATTAGATTTACATCCTACAAATGCACAGCTAACAAATATAATCACAATTATTATTATAATGCTATTTACCCACTTACTATCTATCTTCTTCATAGCCTTCCCTCCGTTTATGTAAATTTCTTGCAGATTAGATTTTTATTTAGTTTTCCCTCAAAATAAAATTTAATTTATAAATCATCATTTTAGCTTTATATCTATATATTTATAAAAGAATGATTACTTGCTAGCTTATGAGTAATTCAAAAAAATTTTAGGAGGGATATCTTGAAGAAAAACTTAGCTCTAATCTTTCAAATAGGTGCTGTTTTTATAGGAACAGTAGTTGGTGCAGGTCTTGCATCGGGACAAGAAATAAATCAATTTTTTACTTCCTATGGATACAAGAGTTTTATAGGCATAGTTATCTGCTGCTTTATTTACATAGCTATGGGCAGTATAATTATAGACTTAAGCCTAAAATATAAGCTGAATTCTTATGACGGCCTTATTGCCCTTGTAAGTCCAGGTATTTTGGGACATGCTACAAACTTTTTAACTACTATCTTTTTAATAGGAGGTGCTGCTACAATCTTAGCTGGCAGCGGCGCTCTCATCCATCAATATTTTGGAGTTTCAAAATGGGTTGGTATAATCATAATGATTTTTGTATCTATTGTAGCGCTATATAGAGATACAAAGGGACTTATAGAAGTAAATTCTTTTATAGTACCCTCTTTAATAATAGTTATAACAACTCTATTTATTCTGTATATAGCTTTTTATAAGGATATAAATGTATCTTATCTTAAAACCATTCCGTTTTATAGAAACAATTGGATGTTATCCTCATTAATATATGGTGCCTTTAATGTATTGTGCTGCAGCGGAGTTCTTGTACCTTTATGCTTAGAAATTAAGAAAAAAAGACATCTTGTGCTAGGAGTTATAATTGGGTCCATAGGCCTTACTTTCCTTGCCCTGATTATAAATCTTCTATTGTTGCTAAACGTTCCTTATATTTTTAAATATGAAATTCCCCTTCTTTATATTGCTAACAGGTTTGGTAAACCAATACAAATGCTGCTTTTATGCATAATTTGGCTAGAAATGTTTTCTACAGAAGTTTCAAATATATATAGCGTTAGCAAAAATCTAGAAGAGTTATTTCATATATCCTACAGAAAGTCTGTTATTTTAATTATTCTCTTAGCAATACCTGTATCACAAGTAGGTTTTGTGAAGCTTATAAACTTCTTATACCCAGCTTTTGCAGTAGTTAGTTTTATATTTATGATTCAATGCCTAATTTTCTATTTTAGAAGAAAATCATAAGCTGTACAATTGTACATATATAATTGTATAATTGTTTGAGAACTACCATAAAAACAGAGGTGTTATAAATGTTAGACTTGCTTAAATGTTGCAATTTATGTCCCAGAAACTGCGGTGTTAACAGACTGGAAAATGCTTTAGGATTTTGCAAATCCGGAAGAGAACTCAGAGTTGCGAGGGTTTCTCTTCACCACTGGGAAGAGCCTTGTATATCTGGTACTAGTGGATCAGGAACTGTATTTTTTTCTAATTGTAATTTAAGATGTTCCTTTTGCCAAAATCACAAAATAAGCTCTGAAGGAGTTGGCAAAGAAATATCGGTAAAAAGGTTAAGTGAAATATTTTTAGAGCAGCAACAAAGAGGTGCTCATAATATAAACTTAGTTACTCCAACTCACTACGTTCCTCATATAGTTGAAGCTTTAGATATTGCCAAGTCTAATGGACTTGCTATACCTATTATTTATAATACTAACAGCTACGAAAATATTGATACCTTAAAAACACTTAGCGGGTATATTGATGTTTATCTTCCAGACCTTAAATATTTCGACGATAAGTTTTCTCTCAGATACTCTAATGCTCCTAATTACTTTAATTATGCATCTAAAGCTATTGAGGAAATGTTTTCTCAAGTGGGAGCGGTAAAATTTGATGATAATGGATTGATAAAAAAAGGTATAATTATACGCCATCTTATGATGCCTAGTCTTTTATTTGATTCAAAAAAAATTATGGACTATGTATATAAAACCTTTGGTCATTCAGTTTATATAAGCATTATGAATCAATATACTCCTGCACATAATTCAAGCAAGTTTCCGGAAATAGATAGACCACTGAATTCAAAGCATTATGATTCTATGATAGACTATTGTCTATCTCTAGGAATAAAAAATGCATTTATTCAAGAAAGTGGCACCTGTTCGGAAAGCTTTATTCCTGAGTTTGACCTAAGAGGAATATAGTGATACAAGCATAAAGCTAACAATATTATAGACATGAAGTTAAAATCACATTAGGTATTTACTTAACTCTGACTATACTAAATTTATAAGACAAAAGGTGTACTGCGTTCAACTGCAATACACCTCTTTCTTATAAAAAGTATCTAAAACCTATAGTCTTATTTCAATCCTATCCAGTTTTACTATTACTTTTAAATCTTTAATTCCTACTGTCTCTGTTCTTAAAGTCCCCCTATTGCTTATAAGGAGAACCTTACTGTTATCTAGTTTCTTTATCTGTCTTAATGCCCTAGAATTGTTATATTCTATAAGACATATAGAGTTATTCTCTACTTCATGCGTTATATGACCAAAAGCTAAGTCTCCTTTTCCAATTCTAAATCCTATCATATCCTCATCTTCTACTTCTAGGTATAGTACTTTATCTTGAGAATATCCCTCTACTTTATTATTTATTAACGGGAGTTGCTTTGTGGATATAGCTTTTTGCAAATCATACTTATAAACTGGCACATTCTTTAATACGGACCCAAAAGCTTCATTCCATACATCTTTTATGCTTTCCTTCTTTGGTTCTGCTACGTACTTTTGGTTTTTATCTTCCTTAAATACCTGCTCTTCAAAAGACATAGTTATATCATTTATATCCTTGCCAAAAATCTTTGATAATTTATCAATTAAATTTTGATTTGCAACTTTTCTACCGGACTCCACTTCGTTAACAAAACTTTCTGCTACTCCTAACTTTTTGGCTAATTGTTTTTGACTCATACCATTACTATTTCTTATACTCTTAATTTTCTCTCCAACTCTGCTCATACTTTCCCCCCGCTTTTATCTGCCATGCTTTTTGTACCATTCTCTTTCTTCAACTAAATGCTCTAACAAATATTCAAAGGTCCAATCTATAGAAGTATCTGTAACTATAGCAAAAATAGGAGAAGGCTGAATACTAGCTTTAATGGCTCTCATTGTGTTTTTTAGTTCTTCATCTTCAAAGTTATTAAATAAAACCACCTTTTCACTAGGAAGATGACAGTTATAAACCTCTAGTTTTATACCATTAAGTATATCTCCTATCTTCATCTTTCCCATTGATTCATCTATAACTTTATACTTTCCCTTTAATATCTCAGAAACAATACTTTGCTCAGCCTCTCCAAATCCATAAACTAGAGCAACCTTATTATTTTCCAACAATGTCACCACCCTGTATTTTAAAGTTTTTCAGGTTCAGAGTATTCTTTGTCAAAGGTCTCAACTGTAACAGATTCCATAACTTGATCCTCATAAGGTTTATCTCTAAAATCTCTATCTACACTCACAATTTTTTCAGCTACATCCATTCCCTCTATTAATTTTCCAAAAGAAGCATATTGGCCATCTAAATGTGGGGAATCTTCTACCATTATAAAAAATTGACTACCTGCAGAATTAGGGAACATAGCTCTTGCCATAGATAGTACTCCCTTTGTATGCTTTAGATCATTTTTAAATCCATTATTGTCAAATTCACCCCTTATTTTATATCCTGGTCCACCAGTACCAGCTCCTTCAGGACATCCTCCTTGAATCATAAATCCAGGAATTACTCTGTGGAATATAAGGTTATTGTAGAACCCCTTTCTTATAAGGCTTATAAAATTATTAACTGTATTTGGAGCAATCTCCGGATAAAGTTCCGCTTTCATTACTCCTCCATCTTTCATCTTAATTGTAACTATAGGATTCATAGTTGTTTTCTCCCTTCAATTTGTAATAAAATCTTATTATATACTTTGAATTATATCATATTTTATATTATTTTCTATTTTTAAGTTATTAAACAAATCAATTCAAAATTTCCTAATCCATTAGTCCTAGCAATTTACGACTTAGATTTATAATCTCATCACTATTTAAAGAATTATAAATTTCTATACTACCCTTTTGATTACCTTTATTGAGTATATTATACTCAGTTAGCTGTCTTTTTAGCTGTTTTGCTGTTCCTCTACTTCCGTCAATAACCGGTACATCTCTAGGAATTACCTTAAATAATTCCTTTTTTATAAAAGGGTAATGAGTACATCCAAGAACAATGGCGGCAATCCCATCCTTACCAAAGGTATTTACCTTGTCTTTTAAATAACTATTTACTTGTTCTCCTTCAAATTCTCCCCTTTCTATTAATTCTACAAGCCCAGGACAAGGAAGAGGTTCAATTTCAGCCTCATTCTTATAATTATTCATAAGCTTATTAAACTTAGTCTCAGCTAAAGTCATAGGAGTTGCCATTATAAGAATTTTCCCTTTTCTCCTATATTCTACCGCTGGCTTCAATGCTGGCTCTATTCCTATTATAGGCATGTACTTAGCATACCTTTCCCTTAGATCTATTATTGCCGCACTAGTAGCAGTATTGCATGCAACAACCAAAGCTTTAATTTTCTTTTCCATAAAAAAATCAACAGCTTTAAAAGTTAAATCCTTAACTTCATCTACAGTTTTCGTCCCATAAGGGGCATTTGCAGAATCCCCAAAATAAATGAAATTCTCCTTTGGCAGGAGATCTATAGCTTCTTTTAAAACGCTAATGCCTCCTACTCCTGAGTCAAAAAAACCGATAGGTCTATCTTCTACCTTCACTGTACCACCTCATTGTGTTAGTTAACATATGTATATATATTTTATATTATATAATATTGGTATTAAGTACACAAATTTATAATAAAAAGTATATTCTAAAAACAACTGAATACTGCAATTTTTTATATTATAACTTTCACCTTTGCTATTGACATCAGTGTATATTAATTATAAAATCATGAATATATTAAAATACAAATAATATAATTATCATATTAATAATGTTAGATATACACAAAACTTGGAGGAAAACATATTTTATGTTTTCTTTATATTATTTTTAGGAGGTAAGGACATGGTAAAGGACTTAATCTACGTTATACCGAAGGAAAAACATTCAGAAGAAGACCTGAAAAAGATACTAATATCTCATCCAGAAATAAAATTTGTATCCCTAGTTGGTATAGACTTATCTGGAAATGATACTGATGAAAAAATTCCCATTAAAATCTTTCTAGAGGATATTTCTACTTTTCTAAAAGGAGCAATTCAAACTGACGGCTCTTCTGTTGTTCTCCCTGGAATTGCAAGTCTAAATAATGCAAAAGTTGATATGCTAGCTGATACAGATGTTAACTGGTTTATAGAATATAATTACGAGCACATAGATCCTCAAACCGGCAATCCTATAGGTACTTTAAGAATCCCTTGTTTTTTATATCATGAAAATAAAGCTGTTGACTCAAGATATATTTTAAAGAGATCCATTGAACATTTCAAAGAAACTCTTCTAGATTTATTTAAAAAATATCCTAAGTCACTATTACCTTTCGGAGTAAATTATGATGATATAGACAAGATTGTTGCAACCTGTGCAACAGAATTAGAGTTCTGGGTTCAAACTCCTAATGATAAGGCTCACGTTGAAGAGTTATCAACCTCTCAGGTTCTGCATGAACAATATTGGACTAGAACAAAAGGTGCTGTAAGAACAGCTCTTGAGCAATCTTTGCTTTTGATGGAGGCATATGGATTAGAGCCAGAAATGGGGCATAAGGAAGTAGGGGGAGTTAAAGCTAAACTTGATCAGTCTGGAAACTTTACCCACATAATGGAGCAGCTTGAGATCGACTGGAAATATTCAACTGCAGTACAAGCTGCAGATAATGAGCTTTTGGTAAGAACTATAGTTAAAGAAACCTTTAGAAGAAATGGGTTAGATGTCACTTTCCTTGCAAAGCCTATAGAAGGAGTTGCCGGTAGTGGAAAGCATACTCATATAGGTATAGCATTAAAATTAAAAAATGGAAAAAGGGTAAACCTATTTTCAGCTCCAAAACATCATTTCTTAAGTACTTTAGGCTATGCTTCCATAATGGGCATACTTAAGAATTATGAGGTTATAAATCCTTTCGTATCTTCTACTAATGATTCTCTTAGAAGATTAAAACCAGGTTTTGAAGCTCCAGTTTGTATAGTAACATCACTAGGAAATTCTGTTGAAGTACCTTCTAGAAATAGAACAATACTTGTAGGTGTTATAAGAGACTTACAAAACCCTCTGTCTACAAGATTTGAGCTTAGAGCACCAAACCCTCATACTAATACTTATCTTTCAGTAGCTGCCCTTTATCTGACTATGATAGATGGTATAAAGTATGCAATAACTAACAATAGAACGGAAGACGAACTTTTAGAAGAGCTTTCTAAAAAACCTGAGGATGATAGTGCTTATCTAGAAAAAGGAAGAGCTTATAGAAGTGAAGAGGATGTCTTCGAAGACTTTACTGAAGAGGAAAGGATAAAGTTCTTCGGTAAAGCTCCTGCTACAGTTTATGAAAATCTCACAGCCTTCGATGTGTATCCTGAAAAGACGGCTACCCTTATGGCTGGAGACATACTAAATGAAAAAATCATAAACAGCTTTAGACTTGGTACAACCACAAGATGGCTTGTAGAAATAAATAACCGAATAATATCTAACTACTCTGATGAGATAAGAAGTTATAAGATGCTTCATTCAATAGATAAAGCACTAGACCTTGATGTAGCTAGTTGGATGAAAATAAACGAATTAAGACATTATATAATGAAAGACTCTTATTCAAAACAAAGCTTATTTACAAGAATAAAGAATGCTACAGATGCTAAAAATTATAAAGAAGTATCAGTTCTTCAAATAGAACTTGATGAAAAGATGAAACAATTAAGAGATCTCTACTCCTCATATAAGAAAAATCTATTAGATATATAATAAGAGAACCCCCCTGCACATTTAAAGATGCAGGGGGGACTTTTAAGTTGTTTTTCTAATTACCAAACTGGTTTTAAAGTAAACTTGTTTCTTCTCAATGTCTTTATTATCTATTATATCTATCAATAGATTGCAAGCTTCTTTTCCCATATCATAAATAGGTTGAGCTATAGTAGTTAGCTCTGGTTCAAAAATTTCACATATATCTATATTGTCAAATCCCATGATCTTTACATCCTCTGGAATTTTAAGTCCGTTTCTAAGTAGTACCTTCATACCTCCTAAAGCCATCATATCATTGCTATAAAAAATTGCATCTATATTACCAATATGGTCTAATATCTGCTTTGTAGCATTAATTCCACCTTCTATAGTAAAGTCACCTGAAAATATAAGATTTTTATCATATATACAGTACTTATCCATAGCCTTCTTATAGCCTTTTAATCTTTCATTAGATATTTGAAGGTTTTCATTTCCTTTAACAAATGCTATTTTCCTACTACCTATACTATGTAGGTAGTCTATACCTTTCATAACACCTTCTTGATTCAAGGAATAAACTCCGTATTCCTTTTCATATCCGTCTATATATCTATCTACTAAAACGAAAGGTACACTGTTATGCTTTAACATATTTACGCTACTGCAACTTTCTCCACCAGTTGCAAAAATAACCCCATCCACCAACTTGCTTATAAGAAGCTTAATGTATTCTTGTTCTTTTCCCATTTCATTATCTGTATTGCAAAATATAACATTATACCCAGAAGAGCTAGCACTATCTTCAATAGCCCTTGCGATAGATGAGAAAAAAGGGTTTGTAATATCCGGTAAAACTATCCCTATTGTTCTTGTTTTCTTTGTACTTAATCCTCTAGCTAATGAGTTAGGAATGTAGTTTAATTCTTTAGCCAAGTTTAATATCTTATTTTTAGTTTCATCACTTATACTTTCGTCTCTTTTATTTAATACCATAGAAACAGTAGCTTTAGATACCCCAGCTTGTTTTGCAATATCCAGCATCGTAACCTTTTTCATTGTAATACCTCATATAAATCAAATTTAAAATATTGACATTCTTCATGCTATTATCTTTAATTATACTTTATAAAATCCAGGGTGCTAACCCTGGATTTTGTTATTTCTTTATTAATTTTAAATCTACTGGTATTTGTTTTTCTACCTTTTCTCCTTTAATAACTTTTATAGCATTTTCTATACCTAAGCTTCCCATTAAATCTGGTTGCTGTGCAACTGTAGCTGCCATTTCTCCACTTTCAACTGCTTTCTTAGCATCGTCATTTCCATCAAAACCTACAACTAATGCTTTCTTACCTTTTAATGCTTTAACTGCTCCTAAAGCCATTTCATCATTGTGAGCAAATACCGCATCAAATTGAGGTGTAGCTTGCATTATGTTTTCCATTACATTTAAACCTTTTTGTCTATCAAAATCTGCTGCCTGACTTGCAACAACCTTAACATCTGCTTTTCCGTCAACGCCTTGGTGGAATCCCTGTCCCCTATCTCTTGTAGCTGATGCTCCTGGTATTCCTTGAAGCTCAACTATGTTAGCTTTTCCACCTAGTTTTTCAAGTATAAAGTCTGCTGCCATTTTTCCACCAGCAACATTGTCTGAAGCTATATGTGCAACAACTTCTCCTTTATTTGCTTGTCTATCTACAGTTAGAACTGGTACTTTTTTGTCGTTTGCAACTGCAATTGAGTTTCCAACTGCATCACTATCTGTTGGATTTATGATAAGAGCTGATACCCCCTGTTGTAAAAGGTCTTCAACATTAGATCTTTCTTTTGCAGCATCATTCTGTGAATCTAGAACTACTACATCATAACCTAATTCTTTAGCCTTCTTTTCAGCTCCCTCTTTCATGGATACGAAGAATGGATTATTTAACGTAGACACTACCATTCCTATTTTCTTTTTGTCCCCACCACCTTGAGCTCCTTGCTCAGTTTTGCTGCCGCAACCTGTAAATCCTGCTATAACAAGTGCTCCTGTCAAAGCTAATGATAACATTTTTAAACGATTTCTCTTCATGATTAATAGTCCTCCCTTAGTTTTATTTATATAAATTTTATTTATATACAGCTTATTTGTTCTTCTTATCAAGCATTACTGCTAATAAAATAACTAACCCTTTTACTATTGATTGATAGAATGGAGAAACATTCATTAGGTTTAATCCATTATTCAATACACCTATTATCATGGCACCTATTATTGTACCGGTTACAGATCCTTCTCCACCAGAAAGACTTGTGCCTCCAAGAACAACTGCTGCAATTGCATCAAGTTCAAATCCTACACCGGCATTTGGAGATGCTGATCCTATTCTACTGGTTACAACTACACCACTTAATGCCGCTGTTACACCAGAAACAACATATACTAAAGCTTTAATTTTATCAGTATTAATCCCTGATAATCTTGCTGAATCCTCGTTTCCTCCTACTGCATATACATATCTACCATACCTTGTTTGATTTAAAACATACCAAGCTGCTAAGGCTACAATTACTATTATTATTACTGGTAAAGGTATACCTGCTATCTTTTCATTTCCAATCACCATAAAATCTGAACCAAGTCCTGATACAGGAGTTCCTTTTGTGTAAACATAAGTAACTCCTCTAAATATAGTCATTGTAGCTAAGGTTACTATAAAGGCTTGAATTCTTCCTTTAGACACTAATGCTCCATTAAATAACCCAACTAATCCACCAATCACTAGAGCTACCATCAATGCTAGCACAACGTTTATATCTGCCTTAACCATGACTGCTGCAACTGCTCCTGTTATAGCTAGTGTGGAGCCAACTGATAAGTCTATGCCCCCTGTTAATATTACAAAGCTCATTCCTACGGCAATTATAGCATTAACAGAAACCTGTGTTAGTACATTGAGTACATTTGTAACAGTTAAAAATCTAGGTGTAACCACAGATATAATAATGCAAAGTACTATTAGTCCTATTAAAGATCTATACTTAAAAAGTAAACTTTTAACGTCCTTTTCCAACTTTAACACCCCTTTGTCGTTGAAGTTTAATTTATAAAATTATATTCCTACTGCATACTTCATTATATTTTCTTGAGTAAGTTCGTCCCTTTTTAGTTCTCCAGTTATCTTACCTTCGTGCATTACTATTACCCTGTCACTAACACCTATTACTTCTGCCATATCTGAAGAAATCATTATTACCGCCTTACCCATACTTTTTAATTCATTTAATACTTCATAGATCTCCTTTTTTGCACCTACATCTATACCCTTAGTAGGCTCATCTATAATAAGAACCTTAGGCGAAAGCATAAGCCATTTTGCCAAAATTACTTTTTGCTGGTTTCCTCCACTTAAATTCTTAATTATTTGATTTTCACTAGGAGTTTTTATAGAAAGCTTTTTAATATATGTCTGTGCTTCTTCTTTCTCTGACTTTTTGTTTATTCTCATAAACTTATTTTCATAACTCTGTAAATTAGAAAGTGTCATATTCTCTTTTACAGACATTCCTAAAATTAAGCCTTCTTTTTTTCTGTCCTCTGAAAGATAGCAGATTCCTTGCTCAATAGCATCCTTAGGAGAACTAATATTAACCTTTTCTCCTTCTATATAAATTTCACCTGAGTTCTTTTTGTAGTCTCCAAAGATAGTTTTTGCTAACTCCGTTCTACCAGCCCCCATAAGTCCAGCAAAGCCTAAAATTTCACCTGCTTTTATCTCAAAGCTAGCATTTCTAACCTTGTCTTTCAATGATAGGTTTTCTACCTTTAGTAAAGTTGATCTTTTTTCTACCTCTTTATAAGGAAACTGTTCCTCAAGCTTTCTCCCTACCATCATTGTTATTAACTCATCTTTAGTTACATCTTTAGTAGCTACATCCCCAACGTATTTTCCGTCTCTTAGTACTGTTATAGAATCACAAATTTCAAAAATTTCATCCATTCTGTGGGAGATGTATATTACAGCTATACCCTTTTCTTTTAACTTTCTGATTACCTCAAAAAGCTTTTTTGTTTCCACATCAGTAAGAGCTGTAGTAGGTTCATCCATAATGATAAGACTTGAATTTTTACTTAACGCCTTTGCAATTTCTATCATTTGCATTTCGCCTACGTTTATATCTTTTACTAGAGTATTAGGATCAACGCTGCACCCTATCTGCTCTAGAAAACTCTTACTTCTTTCCTTCATCCACCCTTTATTTATTCTTCTAGTACCTTTACTGTATTTTTCGTTCCCTAAAAATATATTTTGCGCTACTGTTAAATTAGGAAGTACACTAAGCTCTTGGTGAATAATTGTGACTCCTAACTCTTCTGCCTGTTTAATTCCTTGTATGTTAACTTCATTGCCCTCTATTAAAATTTTACCAGTATCCTTTTTATAAACACCGCTTAATATTTTCATTAGAGTAGACTTTCCAGCTCCATTTTCTCCAAGAAGTGCTAAAACCTCTCCTTTATGAACCTTTAAATTTACATCTTGGAGTGCTTTTACACCTGGAAAAGACTTTGATATGTTAACCATTTCTAAAAAAGGTTTGTTATCAGTCATATTCCTTCCTCCTAAACTTTTCTAAAAAACAACTCCCGATCTTAAAATAACATTAGCATAAGGAGTTTGTTCTCCTGTTCTTATAACTGCCTTGCAGTCTTTTAACTTTTCTTTAAGCTGTTCATGGCTAATTAAAGTTATTTTAACATCACCTATTGATTTTTTTATTTCTTCATATATATGGGGACTAACCTCTGCTGTCTCCTTAGCTATTTCAACTTCTTCAATTTCAAGTTCTGTTAAAATAGCTTTTAATGTATCTATAAATCCTGGAACATTTTTTATGAGTGCTATGTCTAACCTTTTAGTACCCTCTGGAATAGGTAATCCACAGTCTCCTATTGCCAATCCATCTGTATGTCCCATTCTTGATATAACTTCCGATATACCTGAATTTAGCAATGTAGTTTTTCTCATACTTTATTCCTCCCCGTATATTGCTTCAACTTCTTCTAAATAAGGCAGTGATGGTTGAGCTCCCTGTCTTTGTACAACTATTGATGAAACTTTATTAGCAAATTTAATAGCTTTTTCAATTTGCTCAAAGTCTATATTTTCTTCATTTTGAAGTTTACTTGCTAGTGCACCAATAAAACTATCTCCAGCTGCTGTAGTATCTATTGCTTTTACCTTATATGCTGGTATGATATTAAACTTATCTTTTGAAACTAAGGCAGCCCCTCGTTCTCCTAATGTAATTATTACAAACTTTACACCCTTTTCCATGAACTTACTTGCTGCTTCTTTAATACTTTTCTCATCATCAACTTTAGTATTTGTAAGTTCAAATGCTTCAGTTTCATTTGGAATTATAATATCTGTAAGCTTTAATAATCCATCTGGAATCTCTTTCGCCGGTGCAGGATTTAGAACTGTAATTACTCCCTTTTCCTTAGCTACCCTGAATGCTTCTATTGTAGCCTCTAATGGTGTTTCAAACTGTGATATAAGCATTCTTGATTCACTTATAATATCTTCTCTTTCTCTTATCCACTGCTTACTAATATCCATATTGGCACCTGGAACTACTACAATTGAGTTTCTTCCTTCATCATCTACTGTAATTATAGCCATTCCAGTAGGACTGTTATCACTATGCCTTATATAATTTACATCTATGTTATCCTTTTTTAAAGCCTCTAGTATTTCGTAACCGTTTTCATCTCTGCCAACTTGTCCTATGAAATTCACATTGGCTCCTAACCTTCTTGCAGCTACTGCTTGATTTGCACCTTTTCCCCCAAAAATCTTTTTATAGTCCTTTGATAAAATAGTTTCCCCTGGTTGAACCATTCTATTTACTCTTAATACTAAGTCCATATTTATACTTCCTAAGATACAAATACTTTCCACTTTAAATCACCTCTTCTCTACTTAACCGGTTTATTTAACCGGTTAAGTATATTTTATATTACTATTAATCTAATGTCAATTACTAAAGTAATTGTTTTCATTCAGTTAAATATTAAAAAAAACCCCATGTATAACCATACACGAGGATTCCTAGAATTACTTTATAAATTGTCCTTAAAAATCTCTAAGCGGAAAACTTTTTACTACCATATCTCTTCTACTGTTTATTGGTTTCCAAAGTTCTATTCTATCAATTTTAGCCATTCTGTGAATATCTTCTTTTTTAGTGCTTTCACAGGCTGCTATGTATTCTTTAGCACTCCACTCTCTTGCAGCATAATTAGTATTTGCTAAGGAAACATGCAGGTCCCACTTACTTATGTTATCCCTTACATCAAAGCCATGCAGCTTTAGAGTATCATTTATCTGCCTAGCTAATCTAATAATATAACCTTTATTTTCTATCTTTAAATTAACAGATTTATAAGGTGGATCAAAGCAGATTGCACCATTGACCTCTACTTTAAATTTCTTATAAGGTTTCAACATATCTGAAACTATTTTCGTTAATTTCTCCATATCAGGGTCTCCTATAACCTCTAAAGTTATATGAAGCATAGGCATATTTTTATATATCTTATACTTTTTACATATAGTTCTTTGTATTTCTTCCATATAGGAATATGATTGCTTATCAAATAAAGCTACTAAGTAATATCTCATATTTTTATAATCCCCCAAAACTAATAGTCTTAAAACACAAATATATAACCTGAATATTATTATATCATATTATCATTTTCTTACTTAAACATATTCTTAAATCTACTAAATAAAAGTCCATTAAAAAATTGTATTGATGTTATATAGGTTATATATTTATATTAAAATTAAGTTAAGTAAAACCTAATTTCAATATTATACCATACATATAAAAAAGTAAAAATGAAAAAATAATACTGTTTGAAATAATAAATAATATAATATGGAGGTACGAATCTATGAACGAAAGACCAAATGATAGTATAGGATGTATAGTATCTGAATGTAAATTTCATGCAAAAGACCAAAACTATTGTACATTAAACAAAATTCAGGTTACAAAACATGAGTCAAAAGCTACAACTAAACAATGCACTGATTGTGGTAGTTTTGAATCTGAACTATAATACTAAAAAAAGCACCGTTATGGTGCTTTTTTTAGTATTATAGTTCAATATATAAAGCATAAATATATGATAAATTCTAGGAAACTTTATGCAATTTATAATCAACCTATTCACATTTTTAAAATTAGTGTTAAAATATTATAGAATTATGTTATAATAAGGTTTGTGTAATAATTTGAAATCAAGATTTCTAAACTTGAATATAATTTTTAATTTATGATAAGGATGGATGCGGGAATGGATAAATTAGTAATTAATGGTGGTAACTCACTTTCTGGTCGTATTGAGATAAATGGTGCTAAAAACGCTGCTGTAGCAATACTTCCTGCTGCTATAATGGCCAGTAAAGGTACCTGTAACATAGATAACATACCTGATATTGAAGATGTTCACTGTATAGAGAGAATAATTGAAGGATTAGGCTGTAAATTAGTTAGAGGAAAGAACTCAGTTGTAATAGATAGCACTGCTATAAATAACGTGAATGCAAATACTGAAGATGTTAGAAGAATGAGAGCTTCTTATTACTTAATTGGTGCCCTTTTAGGAAGATTTAAAAGAGCAACAGTAGAACTTCCAGGTGGATGTCCTATAGGTGTTAGACCTATAGATCAGCATATAAAAGGCTTTGAAGCTTTAGGTGCAAAAGTTGAGATTAAACATGGTTGTGTAACAGTTGAAGCTGATAAACTAATAGGTACTAATATATTTTTTGACGTGGTAAGCGTTGGTGCTACAATAAACGTCATGTTAGCAGCAACACTAGCTGAAGGAGTTACTACTCTTGAAAATGTAGCAAAAGAACCACATGTAGTAGACGTAGCAAATTTCCTTAACAGCATGGGTGCTAATATAAAAGGTGCTGGTACAGATGTAATAAGGGTGTTTGGTGTAGAAGAGCTAAAGGGCTGCTCCTATAGTGTTATTCCTGACCAGATAGAAGCCGGTACATATATGATTGCTGTTGCTGCCTGTGGTGGTGAAGTAACTATAGAAAATGTTATTCCTAAGCATCTTGAGTCTATTTCTGCAAAACTTATAGAGATGGGAGCAGAAATAAGAGAAGATGGTGACTCTGTAACTGTAAAATCTAGTGGTAAATTAAAAGGGGTAAATATAAAGACTCAACCTTATCCTGGATTCCCAACAGATGTTCAACAACCAATGAGTACGCTTTTAACAGCATCTGAAGGTAGAAGTATTATTAATGAAAGCATATGGGAAAGCAGATTTAAGCATGTAGATGAACTAAAGAAAATGGGTGCTAATATAAAAGTTGAAGGTAGAACAGCTATTATAGATGGAGTAAATAAACTTACAGGCGCTGTTGTAAAAGCAACTGACTTAAGAGCTGGAGCTGCTATGGTAATAGCAGGCTTGATTGCAGACGGAATCACTGAAGTTTTAAATATTGAGCATATAGATAGAGGATATCCTAATATCGAAGATAAATTTAAAGCTTTAGGCGCTGATATAAAAAGAGCTTCTTATAGCGAATAGCTCTAGATAGGAGAATTGCTATGATTTTTTGTCCTTTATATAGTGGTAGTAGTGGAAATAGCATATTTGTATCATCTGACGGTGCTAAAGTTTTAATAGATGCTGGACTTCCAGGGAAAAGTATTGAAAAGGCTCTCGTAGATATTGGACAAAATCCAACAAATATTGATGGAATATTTGTTACCCATGAACATACTGATCATACAAAAGGCGTAGGTGTGCTATCGAGAAAATATGATATTCCTGTATACGCAAATTTATCTACCTGGAATGCTATGTCAAAAACCGTAGGTAAAATAAAAGAACATAACATTAAAATAATTGATAATAGTTATGTAAATATTAAAGACATGGATGTAATTAGCTATAAAATATCTCATGATGCGGCTGATCCTTCTGGATATTCACTGATAAGTAAAAATAAAAAGGCATGTGTAGCAACAGATTTAGGTGAGTTTTCTAATGAGGTGCAAAAAATATTGGAAGACGCTGATGTAATACTTCTAGAAAGCAACCATGATGTTCAAATGCTGAAGTTTGGACCTTATCCTTATAATCTAAAGAGAAGAATCCTAAGCAATATTGGTCATCTATCCAATGAAGATTGCGGAAAAGCTGTAGTAGGTATTACAAATAATAAGTTTAAAAAGGTAATCTTAGGTCATCTAAGTAAAACAAATAATTACCCTGAGCTTGCATATCAGACTGTAGTAAATGTATTAAATGACTCCAATGTTAAGTTGGATAAAGATTTATCTTTATATATGGCAAAGCGAGATATGCCAAGCAACTATATAGAATTCTAAAAAGGTGAGGAATATGAAAAAGATTTTTGGTCTATTTATCTGTTCTACAATAATGTTTTCAACATTAAGCCTAACTGGATGCGAAAAGAAAGATAGTTTAAGCCTTAATTCGACTGAAAAAGAGAAGCAGATTGTATTATCAAAAGAAAAAGATAATTTATTAGACCTGAATATTTATTTTGATTCTTCTAAAGATAATATTAATTCAGAGATTTCTAAAGAAGAAAGGGTCATGAAAAAGGATGAAATATTTGGTGAAACTATTGTTAACCAATTGATTAAAGGACCTTCAGTGAAAAGCAATCTTAAGCCAGTTTTACCTAAGGAGACTAGACTAATAAGTTTTTCAATAAAAGACAACATTGGTTATGTTAATCTTAGCAAAGAGGCAAATGTAGCAATGACCCCACTAAAAGCAGAAACATCCCTTAAAAGCATTATTTGGTCCCTAACCCAGATTTCTTCTGTTGAAAAGGTGAAAATTTTAATAGACAATAAAGATACAGAACTTTGGGGAGGCCACTATGATTTATCCAAACCACTAGGAAAGGATGACCTGTTGAATGTTAAAAGAAAATAAATATTGTTGTGAGGATCATGTTGACATGGCATTTGATGACTTTTTAGTAGAAAAAGAAACATTTCCTTGCTTAGAGAAGTCAGAGGACAGTAAATGCAGCTATTGTAATAAGAAAGCAGAATATGTTCTTAAGCTACCTAGTTAATGACTAATATACGTTGATTATAACAAAAGTTGTTGAAAAATATTATAATTTTTATTATAATATTTGAAGTAATGTATATTGTTAAATAATAATATATTTTCAAAAGGAGAATTTACTATGAGTTTGTATAAAAACTGGACAGATATGGTTATAGAATTTGTAAAGACTAGAGGAGAGGCTGAATTTTGGAAAGAATATGGTTCTATTGAAAAGCATATTTATTCTAAACTTTTAGCTGAACATAATGACGCTATAAATGGCACTATAAAAGACTTAGCTGAAAAATACGAAACAACAACTGTATTTTTCATGGGATTCCTTGATGGAATAAATGATAGTCTTGTAGAGTCTTTAGATCTTGAAAACTTAGAAGAAACTTCTGAAATCAATGCTAAAGTAAACTTTGAAAAATTATACTTTAACATGCTAGATGCTAAGGCTGATTATCTTTATGGACTTCCTCAATGGGAAGCTATATTCTCACCAGAGAAAAGAAAAGAAATTCGTCAAAGCTGGGTAGCTTCTAAGACTATTGTCAACAAAAACAAGGTAGGAAGAAATGATCCTTGTCCATGTGGAAGTGGCAAAAAGTATAAGCAATGTTGCGGAAAAAACGCTTAATTTAATTAAAATCCTTACACTATTGTGTAAGGATTTTTTACTTATGTTATAAACAAATTTTATGAAATCATTAAAATTTATTAACAGATTGGAGATAAAGTTATGAACATATCCACAATATGTGTAGGCAAACTTAAGGAAAAGTATTTAAAGCAAGCTATAGATGAATATTCTAAGCGTCTATCAAGATACTGTAAACTTGATATTATAGAGATTCCTGATGAAAAGACACCCGACAATGCCTCTCAAAAAGAAGAATTTATGATAAAAGAGAAAGAAGGATTAAATATACTAAGGCATATAAAAGATAATATGTTCGTAGTAACATTAGACCTTAAGGGTAAGATGCTCTCCTCTGAGGAACTAGCAAGCTTTATAAAAGATTCTGGTGTCAGAGGTAATAGTAACATAGCTTTTATTATAGGTGGCTCCCTTGGACTTTCTAAGGCAGTTTTAGACAGAGCAGATTTCAGTCTTTGTTTTTCCAAAATGACTTTTCCCCACCAGCTTATGAGGGTTATTCTACTAGAGCAAGTTTATAGAGGGTTCAGAATAATTAATGGTGAACCGTACCATAAGTAAAGGAGGTTTATATTAAATTTTGTAACCTCTTATAAATCATTGATATCATCTAAAAAACCATGATATTTAATATAGAACTAAAATCATTCAAGGTGAACTGTACTATAAAATGACATAGGCTTTTTATCAACGGTATATGACTTGCAATTTATATTAACGTGGTTATAACAGAAAAGCAGGGTTACAATGAACCCTGCTTTATAATTCTATATACTAATTGCTAGTTTTAACTATTCTTTTAAAGCTAAAATAAGTTGCATAAAAATATCCACCATATATTACAATAAGCGCTAAGGCTATCATGAGGGAAGAGCCTTGAAAAATGCTTTTATTTTCAGTCCTAAGCATTTTATTCGTCACAGTTATTCCAACGGCTGAATGTATGATTGCCAAGCTTAAAGGCACCATAAAGTATATAAGGGTCTGTACTAGTATTGATTTATTTATCATCTTTTCAGTAGCACCGATTTTCTTAAGAGAATTATATCTATGCAGACTGTCGCTTGCTTCTGATAACTGCTGTAAGGCTAGTACTGCAGCACTAGATATCAAAAATACTATACCTAAGTATATGCCCAGAAATACAATAAGAGCTGATGGACCATATACGCTTGCATAAAGCTGTTCTACTGTATTTCCATAGACAAGCATAAAGTCATCCTTTTCATATCTATACTTTTCAAGCTCAGCAAATAAATCGGAGAACCTCTCCTTAGACTTTTCATAATCATTCCCTTGGAAAATTGCATTAAAGGACGATGCCTGCGGCTTCAAGGTTCCTTGAAAGTTGTCAGGGATTATAAAATAAAGGAATTCCAAACTAGCTTTTGAACTAATTATATTTTCTTTTATTGATGCTTTATTCTTAATGCTATAAGTTTTATTCGCTATAACTGCAGAGTTTTCATTTTTCATAAATATATCGAAGGCATTGATAGTCTTCTCATAGTTGGATACAACTAAAATCTCATTATCCTTTAAACTTACGGGTTGCTGCCCCAAAAGCTGTCTTATTGAATTATATTCTGAAACTTTTACAGCTGATATAGGACCATCTGTATAATTTAACTGAAGTTCTCTTTGCTCTTTTTTGCTTAAATACTTGCTTAATAAATCGTTTAGAGAAAGCTCAAGCTTATATTCAGTAAAAAACACATGTTTTTCGTTAGGCTCAAATTTAAAATTTGCTTTCTCAAGAGATTCTTTAATATCCTTTATCTTTTGATCTTTTATATTAATATCTAATTTAGCTGAAGCATCAAAAGAAGTATTTCCCTTAAGCATTGTATCTAAAGTGCCTTTATAGCCAAACATGGTGAATAAAAGCGTAATAGTTAAAAAAAGCATAAGGCATATTGTGGTCATTGATAAAAAGTTAGTAGTTATCTTATTGTTTATTTGTCTGAGTATAAATATATTTAAGTTTTTAAGATATATTTTTTTGCTCTTTTGCAACACATTGATTAAAAAGCTAGAAAGACTGTAAAAGCACATTAGGGTTCCTATAACTCCCAGTAGTATGGAAGCCATAAAAGTAGTGTTATCAGGAGCTACTCCAATCTTTAACACCATGCTGTAAGCTGCTATAAGTGCTGCTGCGGACAGAAGAAATATAACTATTGAAACAACAGGATTTTTCAGCTTTATGTCTTCATTTTTCTTTGTGGCATTTAACATGTCAATAAGCTTATACTTAGAAATAATAATCTGGTTGAATATCATCACTAGAAGAAATATTATTCCAAAGTAAATAGAAGATTTAATTATTGCGCTTATTGATACAATAAATCTGTATTTATTCATATCAACTACTAAAAGCTTCGCTGTAATAACTGATAAGCCTTGGGAAACTATAATACCAAGTAAAACTCCGGCGGCCAGAGACAATAGACCGATTAAAAAAGTTTCCAGTATTAAAATCCTTGAAATTTTACCCTTTGACATACCTAATGTCATATATATTCCTAATTCCTTTTTGCGCTTTTTTATTAAAAAATTATTAGCATAAATTATAAGCCCACCTAAAATAAAGGATACAAATACAGATGTTCCTGCTATAAGCTTATTTAAGGTTGCTACATAAGTTTTAGTGCTCTTTCCAATCTCAAGCAATGATGTTTGAGCCTCAATAGAATTAAAACTATAGAATATGCATACAGCAAAAGTTAAGGTTAGAAAATATATAGAATAATCTTTAAAACTTCTTTTTACATTATTCATTGCTATTTTAAAAAACATCGCCTGCATCTCCTCCAAGTAAAGTTACAACTTCAATTATTTTATTAAAGAATTCCTTTCTTGTATCATTTCCACGTACTAGTTCATTAAAGATCCTGCCATCCTTAATAAACAAAATTCTGTGAGCATAGCTTGCTGTAAAGGCATCATGAGTAACCATAAGTATTGTAGCCTGAAATTCTTTGTTTAACTTTTCAAAGGAGTCTAGAAGAAGTCGCGAGGATTTTGAATCTAAAGCGCCAGTAGGCTCATCAGCCAATATAAGCGAAGGTTTGGTTACCAAGGCTCTGGCAGAAGCCACTCTTTGCTTTTGTCCTCCTGACATTTGAAAAGGGTACTTGTTTAGTACATCAGTAATTTCAAGTTTTTCTGAAACTTCTTTTATAGCTGAATCTATTTTAGCAGCTTTTCTATTTTGTATAGTTAGCGCCAAGGCTATATTCTCGTAAGCAGTAAGGGTATCTAAAAGATTAAAATCTTGAAAAATAAACCCTAATTCATCTCTTCTAAATTCTTCTAATCCCTTTGATTTAAGAGTTGTAATATCTTTTTTATTTATAATAATGTTTCCTGTTGTAACAGTATCAATAGTTGAAATACAATTTAAAAGAGTAGTCTTGCCGCTGCCTGAGGGCCCCATTATGCCAACAAACTCTCCCTTATCAACTTTGAAAGAGATATTATCAATAGCCTTAGTAATATTCCCTTTGTTTCCATAGTATTTTTCAATCTTTTCAACACTCAATATACTTTCCATATATAATCCCTCCATCAATTTATAGGTCTAGCTGGTATTTTTCACACCAGCTTTATAACTATTTAATTTTTAACTTCAAATTTCCACATACCTTCCATTATCTCTTTACCCGCGGAATAGATGGTTACACCATATTGCCCTTCTTCAAGCCCTTCGGGAGCTGATAGTTTAGCAGAAAAGTATCCCGATTTGTTTATCTCTATATTCTCCTCTACTTTAAATCTGTTCTTCGTTGCTACTTCACCTTTATACCATACAACTGTCGCCTTTTTAATAGCTAGCTTTTTGCCTTTTGCAGAAAAATAAACTGTATCTTTTGGTTTAAATGTAGTAGAAGGTGCAGTAGCTTTTCCCTTGTAATCTATACTTCTAGTTAGTGCGCTCTCTTTGATTTTAGGACCATTAAAGTATTTATAAGAAGCGCCACCCCCAACAACTATAAACATACCTGCTAGTATAGGTATTAGTAGTTTTTTCATAGTAAATTCCCCCTTGTATATAATGAATTGTAAATCTCATATATTAATGTTCTGTCTACAGTTATTATCTTACTAGAATTTTTCACAGATACATATTCGTTTATATTTCACTAAAGTTACATTTTTGTAATGTAAAAAAAGGATTCACAGCATCGCAGCAAGCAATAGCTATAAATCCTTTAATATCAATTCAACAAGTTATTTCTGCCTAGGGGAAATATAATACTGACCTTTGTACCTTCGTCAGCTTGCGAAGTTAAAGTTAGACCTAAACCAAGTTGATCACAAAGCTTCTTACATAAATAAAGTCCAATACCAGTAGACTTTCTAAGCTTTCTGCCATTTTCTCCAGTAAAGCCTTTTTCAAAAACTCTGTTTATATCTTTATCTATAATACCTATACCATTATCTTCAATGTTAAGTACTATGTTGTTTTCATTTCTAATAGAATGTATTTTTACTTTACCTGCCTTTTCCTTGCAGTATTTAATGGAGTTTACAATTATTTGGTTTAATATGAACTCAAGCCACTTGGTGTCACTATATACTGAGCCTTCCACACCTTCAATATCAATAGATATTCTCTTGCTTATAAAATCCCTTGAATTCCTTTTAATCACGGATTTAACAAGGGAAGCTAAAGAAATTTCTTTAATAATGTAATCTTTGCTTACATTATTACTTCTAGAGTAGTATAGTACCTGCTCAATGTAACCTTCAATTGTCTTAATCTCATAATCAATATTTCTTGTAATCTCATTTTGATTGTTTTCAATAATTAATCTTGTAGATGCAATTGGCGTCTTTATCTCATGAACCCAGGTTTCTATATATTCTCTATATTCACTCTGCATGTCTCTATATTGTTTTACATGTTCATGCATATCCTTATTAGCTACCTTTAATAAATTATATATAAATTTGCCTTCTGTAAATCCAGGTTCTTTTATGACTTCAGAGAGCAAATATTTTTTATCCAAGCTATCCATTACATCTGCTAACTCAATATAAAATCTGCTTAGTTTAGTATATTCCAAAGTTATAAAGGAAAGCGGAGGAAGAAACCATATGCAAAAGGTTAAGAGAATTATATTTGCACTAATATCTATAAGCAGCATAATGCCGCAAATAATAAGGAACAATATAAGATTAATAAGCAAGAATACAAATCTATCTTTTAAATAATCTTTTATACTCATGGCATTATATATCCTAGCCCGCGTCTAGTTTCTATATTATCTTTCATTCCAACTTCTTCAAGCTTTTTTCTTAGTCTTGTAACATTTACAGATAAATTATTATCATCCACAAAAATTTCCGAACTCCACATAAAGTCCATTAAATCATCTCTAGATACAATCTTTCCTTTGTTCTTAATCAAACAGGATAGTATTTTAATCTCATTTTTTGTTAGCTCTGCAGCACTGCCTTTGTATGTAATAGTACCATTTGATAAATTAAGCTTTAAGTCATTGTAAGAAATTACATCTTGGGTATTGGAACCTTGAATTCTTCTTAGTATAGATGCGATTCTTGCCAAAAGAATTTGGGTATTATAGGGTTTTGTGATAAAGTCATCAGCTCCTAAATTCATACTCATAAGTTCATCCATATCACTATCCCTGCTTGTAACCACTATTATTGGGACATCAGAACTTTTTCTTATTTCTCTACATATGTGATATCCATCGAATATAGGTAGGTTTATGTCTAAGAGTACCAAATCCGGTGCTTCCCCAAGAGTATAATTAATAATATTTTCAAAGCTTGTTGGAGCAACAACATAGTAACCATATCTTGTTAGAAAAGTACTAAGTTCTTCTCTTATAGTATCGGTATCTTCTATAATAATAATTTTTACCATAGATTTACTCCCTTTGTTAAAAAATATTGGCTTAAAGCTATTATAATTGATTATAACCATTACTGCAAAAAACAATCATTACAGAAATGCGTAACATTTAAAAGATAAGCCAACCCTTCATTTGAACCGACTATTTTTTATGATATAATAAAGAAAATTGCAT
The DNA here is from genome assembly GCF_033659955.1 of Clostridium tanneri. Lineage (NCBI taxonomy): Bacteria > Bacillati > Bacillota > Clostridia > Eubacteriales > Clostridiaceae > Clostridium > Clostridium tanneri. Next base: position 52,454 of record NZ_JARUJP010000011.1, on the reverse strand, counting down.
AAGAAAGGGTATATCATGGCCAAACATAATATCTATACAATGAGCGTAGCAAGTGTCTATCCCCTTTATGTTATGAAGGCGGAGAAAAAAGGACGCACGAAAACAGAAGTCGATGAAATCATCTGCTGGTTGACAGGATATAGCCAGGAAGAGTTAGAAGTTCAATTGGAGAACCATACAGATTTTGAGACTTTCTTTGCGGAAGCTCCTCAACTAAATCCTTTACGGACTTTGATTAAAGGGGTTGTCTGTGGTGTCCGAGTGGAAGACATTGAAGAAGCAACTATGCGGGAAATTCGCTATTTAGATAAGCTAATCGATGAGTTAGCAAAGGGAAAAGCGATGGATAAGATTTTGAGGAAATAATGATTAAAATGAAGAAACACTGATTTTATATGTAAGATATAAAATCAGTGTTATTTATATGGTTTTAACCCAAGTCAAAATTATTCTTAACAATCTTTCCCTTAAAAATTACAGCCTTTCTTTCAGTTCTTCTAGCTACTGCTTCTGCTGAGCAGGAAGCTTTAGTTAAAACAAAGCTGGCTTCATCTCCTATTTGTGGCCATATTCTGTTCCCTTTAGAATCTAAAGAGATTTTCCCACCTGTAATAAAACTAATTCCCCTTGATAAGGAATATTCATCTATCCAGCCAAATCGTTCACATAATCTTGTTGCTCTTTCAAGCATATCTCCCGTTACAAAAGGAAACCAGTGATCTGTAATACTATCATTTACTGCCGCAATCTTTACACCTTTTTCGCTAAGCATAGGTATAGGTATAACAGGAACATCTATTGGAATTGAGGAGGATATACTTATCCCACTAGCTGCCATAGCTTTAGCCACAGCAGAAGCCTCTTCCTTAGAAATGTGAGCTAAACAGTAGCAGTGGCTTATGTTCACTCTTCCCTGCCACTTTGCTTCTTCTACAAGCTTTATGAGCCTCTTTATAGTAAAGATTCCTAACTCACCACCGTCATGCAGGTGAATATCTATATCTGAATTAAAATTAGTAGCTATATCCATTATAGTATTTAGAGACTTTTCTATATCTCCATCAACATTGGCAGGATCTAATCCTCCCATTATATTTACTCCCATGCTCATTGCCTCTTTTATAAGTGAAACTGTATTTCCCTTTAAAAGACCATGCTGAGGAAATGCCACTATCTCATAAGTCATCTTATCCTTAAAAGACTGAAGTGCCTTTAAGGTACCCTCTACATTTCTTAAACCACAAACCTCATCTACATTACAGTGAGTTCGAACATGAACTGTACCATTATCTGATAAAAGCTTTAACACCTTTTCAGCCCTATCTACTAATGTTGGAAGCTGTTCAACTAAAAGTATCTTTTCTTCTTCTATACGTCCAGCTACACTTTTAAAAGGTCTACAAGCCTTCCATGAATCACCGTAGTAAGTTTTATCTATATGTATATGATTTTCCTTAAAACCTGGAAGAATAAGCAGTCCTTTTCCATCGATACTATCTAACTCTTCACAATTTACTTCTCCTTTTATAATATCCTTTATTCTACCATCCTCAATAAGAATATTATAAATAGCTGTTTTAGTACCTACTACATCATTTTCATCATATATAAATCCGTCTTCAAGTAATACATTTTTTAACCAGTAACTTTTACTCATTTTTTAATTCTTCTTCACTTAAAATATTTATTTTGTCAACATAGTAAGGATAATCCCTTAAAATTGTTTCAACAGTGATTTCTAATTTACTCTTATCTTCTTTTGAATTAGCTGTATAGATATATTCTCTTCCATCTTCTCTTAATAAGAATTTATCTTCTCCAATTCTTAATAAACCAGTATTCTTTGAATCCTTATACTCTTCTAAGTTCTTATAGATAGTTATTTTCTTATAATATGGGTAGCCACCTCTTGGACAGAACATATGACAGTTACCGCATTCGTTGCACATATTTTCAATATGAGCTATTTGGTAATTAGCTGTTAGCCCTTCAACAATAACTCTCATATTTGCTCTATTTGGGCATACATCAACACAGATTCCACAACTCTTTAGACAATCAAAAGTTTCTAGCTTATCCTCTAAAACTTTTCCATTTCCTTTGTTTTTATAATTAGCATCCTTCTTTGCTTTGTCAGCTAAGATACTTAAAGCTTCAAGATCTAATTTCTCAGTTGCTTGTCCTGCTTTTTTCATTTCATTTAATACAACATTATTGTTTGTATATCCCTTTGGTTGTAAGAATAACGTTGATATAGTAATAGGAGCGATTCCAGCTTTAAATACATCTAATACATTATTTTTATCTATTCCGCCTGACATAGACATAGTTATATCCTTAAACTCATTAGCAATCTTTTTAGCTACATTTATTGCAATTGGATATAACGGCTTTCCAGACATGTACATAGCTTCCCCTGGCATAACCCCTCTAGTGTTAACTACAGGTAGTGTGTTTGTTAATTTAACTCCGAAAGTTACATTATTTTCTTTAGCTGTTTCTAATAGCTTAGCTATTATTTCTTTAGCCATATCGAATTGTAAATCATGCTCGAAGTCTTCTCTTTTTAATGCTATATCATTATATCCTAGGTTATCTAAGATTTCTCTTACAGCATCATATCCTAGTAATGTTGAATTACATTTTAATAATGTATTTATCTTTTTATTTGATATTAAATGAGATGCTATATTTAAAATTTCACTTGCTTTGCATCCGTGCATTGTAGAAAGTGTAATTATATTGGTAATCTTTGAAGTAATCTTATCTATATCTTCTAATTTAAATCTTTTGAATTTATCTATATTTTTCTTTAATACTTCTATACACTCTTTAAATGTTTCAGTATTCTTTGCATCTTTAAGGTCATCAATAAAGTCAGAAATCTTTTTTGATTGAATTCCTTCAAGGTCATATCCTACACTTATATTAAGTATAAAGTCCTTTACATCTGATAGTCCAAGTTCAATACCAAAAACCTGCATTAATACTGAAGCTTTTATATATTCTGCTTTTGCTTCTTCAACTGTTAACTCTGTAGACCATTCTACGTTGTATCCTACATTTTTAACATCGATACATGGTCTTGCTATCATTTCTTGCATTTGTTTTCCGTCTACTATTTGAACAGTCTTAGGTTCAAAATATCTACAGCCTGTTAGATAAGCTGCTAAGAAATTTTGTGTTAACTGTGTGTGAGGACCAGCTGCAGGACCTACTGGGTATCTTAAGTATTCTCCACAAAACTCCATTTCTATACTATTGTCAATATCCTTAGAGAAGTCCTTTTCCTCTATTTCAAATATTTTTCCTTTTGTATAATAATCTTCAAGAGCTCTCTTAAGAATTGTTTCAAAAGACATTGTTTTCATTACTTCACTCATGGTTGTTCCACCTTTCCTCAAATAAACCTTGCATTGATTAGTATTGTATAAATTTTTACTAATTAAAATTTAGGTGTTATTAGAGGACTCCTAAAGCATTTAGGTGTCCTCTAGTAACCTAAACTGTGTTATCTATTTTTTCTTTCTATAAGCAGTATCCTCTAAAGGTAACTTTGTTCTAAAATTACCATCAAGTCTGAAGTATGCTCCTTGCACCGCTGGTGCTGTTGGAATTGAAACAATCTCTCCAATACCCTTAGCTCCATATGCAAGAGAGTCTTTATTTTTCTCTACAATTATTGGTTGAATTTCAGGAACATTTGTAGCTCTAAATAATCCTAAAGTACCAAACTTAGCTGTAGGAACTGCATTCTTTAAAGGATAATCTTCTGTAAGGGCATATCCAAGAGACATTGTTACTCCGCCTTCAATTTGTCCCTCAACATTTATTGGGTTAACAGCCTTTCCTACATCGTGAGCTGCTACTACCTTCTTAAGCATTCCATTTTCATCTAAAATTACAACCTGAGTTGCAAAACCATAAGCAACGTGGCTTACTGGATTTGCTTTGTCAGATCCCATTGGATCAGTAACCCCTACGTATTCACCATAGAAGTCTTCTCCATTAAGTTCTCCAAGGGATTTTTCCTTTAATGCTTCCTTAAGTTTTAAAGCAGCCTGTTTTGTAGCTTCTCCTGCAAATACTGTCTGTCTTGAAGCAGTAGTAGTTCCTGAGTTTGGAGTTATTGAAGTATCTGGAGCATCTACAACAACTAGTTCAGGTGATATTCTTAAAGTTTCACATACCATTTGAGTGGTAACAGTTCCTAGACCTTGACCTATACAAGCTGCACCGGTTCTTACATGAACCTTTCCATCTATTACAGTTAGTCTACATCTACCTACATCAGGAACTCCAACTCCTAGTCCACTGTTCTTCATAGCACAAGCAATTCCTGCATAAGTATGTTTTTCAAACTCTTCTTTTACAGCTAAAAGAGTTTCTTTAAGAGCAGTATCTGGCCCTGCAATTTGTCCATTTGGAAGAACTTGTCCTGGCTCTATTGCATTTCTAAATCTAATTTCCCATGGAGATATTCCAAGTTTTTCAGCTAAAAGGTTTAAATTACACTCAGAAGCAAAGGCAGATTGAGTAACTCCAAAACCTCTAAATGCTCCTCCTGGTGGATTATTAGTGTAGACAGTCATTCCTTCTACCTGAACATTTTGGAAATTATAAGGTCCTGCTGCGTGAGTACATGCTCTCTGAAGTACTGGACCTGCTAGTGAAGCATAGGCTCCACAGTCAGTTACGATTGTTGCTTTAAATGCAGTTATTATTCCATTTTCATCACAAGCTGTTGTAACTTCCATTTCAGCAGCATGTCTCTTAGGATGTACCATTAAACTCTCTTTTCTACTTAAAAGAACTTTAACAGGTTTTTTAGAGACATAAGCAAGAAGTGCTGCATGGTGTTGAACACTCATATCCTCTTTTCCACCAAAGCCACCACCTACATATTTGCTTATTACTCTTATCTTATCTGCTGGAAGACCTAAAAGATCTGAAATTTCATGCTGCTCATCATATATATTTTGTCCACCAGTATATAGAAGTACCCCATCGCCATCTGGCATAGCTAAAGCACACTCTGGCTCTAAGAAGGCATGCTCTGTAAAAGGAGTAGAGTACTTTTCTGTTACCACATATTTAGCTTTTGCTATAGCTTCATCTACATTTCCTCTCTTTAACAACTCTTTTCTTAATACGTTTCCGCCTTCATGTATTTTAGCTGCTCCTTCTTCTATAGCCATTGTTGGAGAAGTAAGAGGTGTTCTTTCTTCATAATCCACCTTAATTAAGTTTAACGCCTCTTTTAAAGCCTTCTTGCTTGTAGCAGCTACTAATGCAACTGAATCACCTACATATCTTGTTTCTTCTCCTACTGCAATCATAGCTGGCCAGTCCTTAACAAGGTGTCCTATAAATCTCTTTCCTGGTACATCCTTAGCAATTACTACAGCAACAACGCCTGGATGTTTTTCTGCCTCTGATATGTCAATACTCTTTACTAAAGCTCTAGGATACTTAGTCCTTAAAGCTGAACCATAAAGCATTCCTTCTACCTGCATATCATCTACATATTCAGCAGTACCTAATACCTTTTCCTTAGCATCTACTCTGTGTAGATTTTCTCCCATAAGTCCTTTGCACTCAACCTTTGGCGGTATATAACCTTCTCTTAAAGCCTTAGCTACCATAGCTATTGCTTTCTCAATCTTTACATAGCCTGTACATCTGCATATGTTTCCCTTTAAAGCATTCTTTATTTCCTGGGAAGTTGGGTTTAAGTTTTTATCTAATAAGCCTTTTGCACTTATAACCATACCCGGTATACAGAAACCACACTGTACTGCTCCTGCATCTGCAAAAGCCCAAGAATATACATCTTTTTCTCTTTCTGATATACCTTCTACAGTTAAAACTGATTTTCCCTCAACTTTAGCTGTAGTTAAAATACAAGCTCTCATAGCCTTTCCATCTACTAGCACCATGCAAGCTCCACAAGCACCTTCGCCGCAGCCATTTTTAACAGATGTAAGTCTAGTATTTTCTCTTAAGTACTCTAGTAAATTTATATCCTCTCCTGCTGTCACAACATTTCCATTTAAATTAAAATTAAACATAGCTTATTCTCCTTTTTCTAAAAGTGATTTTCTAGGAATGTATTTTCCAACTGGCTCTTCTGTAACTATTTTTGAATCTCTAACTACTTGTTTTCCTCTTAAAAATACATCTTTAATTCTTCCTTCTTGTTCAAAACCCTCATAAGGTGTATAGTCAACTCTTTGAGTTTGATTCTCTGCGGATACCATCCATCTCTCCTTTGGGTTTAACACTACAATATCTGCGTCACATCCTACGGCAATAGTTCCTTTTTGCGGAAAGAGTCCAAATAACTTTGCTGCATTGGTAGAGGTTAAAGCCACCAAATCATTTATAGTTATCTTTCCATTAACAACTCCATTTGTATAAAGTAATGATAACCTATGCTCTACCCCTGGTGCTCCATTTGGTATTTTACTAAAATCATCAATTCCCATATCCTTTTGTCCTTTATAATTAAAGGAACAATGATCTGTAGCTATAGTGTCTATCTCACTGTTTTGTATTCCTCTCCACAAAGCATCTTTATCTATATCCTTTCTAAGAGGTGGAGACATAACATACTTTGCTCCATTAAAACTACCTTCTTCACTTTCATAACAAGAATCATCTAGTAAAAGGTATTGAGGACATGTTTCTGAGTAAACTTTTATTCCTCTTTTCTTTCCATCTATAATACTTTCCAAGCCATCTTTTGTACTTAAATGAACTATATAAACTGGCGAATCAGCCATTTCTGCTAACTGTATAACTCTAGATATTGCTTCCCTTTCAGCCGCTGCCGGTCTAGTTATAGCATGATACCTAGGATGAATATTTCCATTATTTTTTGCTTCTTTAACTAAAGTATCTATTACATCTCCATTTTCACAGTGAAATCCAATTAATGCACCTATCTCTTTGCCTTTTCTTAATGCACTAAATATTGACCCATCATCTACTTGAAGAGTATTCTTGTATGCCATATACATTTTAAAAGAAGGTACTCCTTCCTTTATCATGTCCTCCATTTCAGCGCATACCTTTTCATTCCAATCTGTTATTGCCATGTGGAAACCATAGTCACAATAAGACTTATTATCTGCTTTCTTGTGCCAATTGTTTAAGCCTTCCTTTAAGCTCTCCCCCTTATTTTGAGTAGCAAAATCTAAAATAGTAGTAGTGCCCCCTATTATAGCCGCCTTAGTTCCACTACAAAAATCATCTGCTGTAACTGTTGAACCAGTGTCTAAATCAAAGTGAGTATGAGGATCAATAGCACCAGGTAAAAGATAACAGCCTTCTACTGATATTATCTCATCTCCCTCTTTCTCTAGGTCCTTTCCAATAGAAATAACCTTCTCTCCTTCTATTCTTATATCTGACTCATAGGTATCCACTGCTGTTACAATTTTACCGCCTTTTAGTACTATACCCATGCAGCACTCTCCTTTCAGATTTTCAGCTTAATTCAATATATACTTAAACGTCAGATGTTTATAAAGCATCTGACGTAAAAGTTATTTTAAGTTATATATAAAAATACTTAGCGCGTGTTTAGGACATCTTATTACACATGTTTATTTCTTCGAATTACCTAATTCATTGAATACTATATTAAGAAATATAGCAGTTATAGTTCCCGTAGTCATTCCACTTTGGAAAATAGTATTAACCCAAGATGGAAATGCTTTATAAAAATCAGGAATTATTAAAGTTATCATCGCTATACCAATACTTATAGCAACTATTATTCCATTCTTTGTGCCATCAAATTTAACTTCACCTAGGGATTTTATTCCGCCTACCATAATCATTCCAAACATCATGAATCCAGCTCCCCCTAAAACTGGATAAGGTATTGCTGCAACTAATGCTGCTACCTTTGGCAAAAATCCTAGTGCTATAAGTATAATTCCTGCAGAAACTGCAGTATATCTACTTTTTATACCTGTCATATTTACAAGACCAATATTTTGACCTAGTGCGGTTCTTGGGAAGGTGTTAAAAACTCCCCCAATCATTGTACTAAGGTTTTCTGCTCTTAAACCTCTTACAAGGTTTTTCTCATCTAATGGTTTCCCAACTATTTCATGAAGGGCTATTATATTTCCAGTTGCTTGGGTCATGATAACGAATATTACCAAAGTCATTGAAATAACTGCTGTTATATCAAAATGAAAACTTCCGAAACGGAATGGCATATCTAACCCTATTAAACCAGCTTGACTAACACCACTGTAGTCAACCATCTTAAATATACTAGCTACTATAGTTCCAATAATTAAACCTAATAGTATGGATATATTGTTCCAAACTCCTTTTAAAACCTTACTTAGTATTAGTATTGTTACTAATACAAATAGTGCTAAAAAGATATTTTTAGGACTTGCATAGTCAGGGGAGGCTGGATTATTTCCAGCAGCCCATTTTATTGCTACTGGTATAAGACAAATACCCATTATTGTTATAACAGATCCTGTTACTACCTTTGGGAAAAACCTTAGCAGCTTTCCGAAAAAAGGTGCTATTAGCAATCCAATTAACCCTGAAATAAAAGTAGCACAAAATATTGTTCCTAATGCTAATGATGGATCTCCTTTATAACTTAATCCAATAGCTACCATAGAGTTTACTGCTGCCATACTAGCTCCTTCAATAAGTGGAGCTTTTGCCCCTGCAAAACCCTTAAGCCCTACTCCTTGTATTAATGTAGCAACACCTGCCATTAAAAGGTCTGCGTTGATTAAAAATACTATCTGCTCTTTACTAAGCCCCAAAGTGTTTCCTAGAATTAGTGAAACCGCAACTCCCCCAGCACACATTACCAGAACATGTTGAAGTCCAAAAATAATTAATTGACTAATTGGAAGTTTTTCATCAACAGGTGCAATTTTATTCTGTTCTTCATTTTCTACAACTGAAATCTTTGGATTTTCCATAACCTACACCTCTATACCCTAAATTCTATTCCACAGCTTATTTGCAGCTTCTCTTGACTTAGAGAGTATCTCTGCTTCATCTACACCTATGAGTTTTCTATTCTTCATTAAAATTCTTCCGTTTGCTATTGTTGTATCTACGCTTCTACCTGTCATACCAAATAAAATATGGCTATTATAATTTGAACTGTTCATTAAAGTGTGAGGATTATAATCAACTATAATTAAATCTGCATAAGCTCCTGCTTCAATGCTTCCTACTGGCCTGCTGAAGTAGTTTGAGGCTATTTTTTTATTATTGTCAAAGAGCATTGTAGGAACTTCTGCCCAAGCTACACTTGGATTCGAAAGATTATGTTTATGTATTATGTTTGCAACTTTCATAGATTCAAACATATCACTAGTATATCCGTCTGTGCCGAGACCTACAGTTAAACCTTTTCTCATCATTTCTATTACAGGAGCACATCCTACTGCATTTCCCATGTTTGATTCTGGGTTATGAACTACATTTGTGTTAGTTTCTTTTAAAATCTCCATTTCAAGATTATTGATATGAACACAGTGAGGAGTAATGGTTTTCTCTCCTAACATATTGAAGTCCATTAGTCTTTGGACAACCCTTTTTCCATATTTGTTTAATGAATCATAAACATCTGCTATTCCTTCTGCTGTATGTATATGATATCCACTGTTTAGCCCTTCCATTGCCGCTGCACACTTTTCCATTGTTTCATTGGAAAGTGTCATTGAAGCATGTAGTCCAAACATTCCCTTTATCATATCTTCACCATCAACATTAGCATGCTTTATAAAGTTAACGTTTTCTCTTATGCCTTCTTCCATTATATCTTGACCATCTCTATCTGAGACCTCATAACACAAGCAGCTTCTTACGCCCATTTGCTTAGAAGCCTCTGCCATGGTAAATAAGCTATCTGTAATAGCCATTGGACTGGCATGATGATCGAATATAGTAGTTGTTCCATTTTTAATACAATCAATTATTGTTACTAAAGCACTATATTTTACATCTTCAAGAGTAAGTGCTTTGTCCAGTTTCCACCAAAGATTTTCTAGTATTTCTACAAAGTTTGTTGATGGTGCTGAGGCCATTCCTCTAGCAAAAGCACTATAAAAGTGCATATGGGTGTTAACCATTCCTGGCATAATTACCTTTCCTTCTGCATCAATAAATTCTGCATCTGGATACTTTTTTCTAATGTCTGATGTATTACCAACTTCTTTTATTATGTTTCCTTCTATAGCTACACAGCCATCCTTAACATAAGGCATCTTATGGTCTTGAGTAACCAGTCTTCCATTTCCTACAAGCAGCATTTCTTTCCTCCTTGTCTAGACAGCTAAGCCTATCCTTTTCTTAATACCTTACCAGCTAATATTTTATTGTATAAACCATTATCTATAACTATATTTCCGTTTATAAGAACGTAATCTATACCTACTGGATACTGTATAGGGTCAACATAAGTTCCTTTGTCCTCAACAGTATTAGGATTAAAAATAACTATATCTGCATAGTTACCTGCCTTTAGAACTCCTCTCTCTTTAATTCCAAAGACCTCTGCAGGTTTTTTAGTCATTTTGTATATAGCTTCTTCAAAAGTTAAAGCCTTTTCTTCTCTCACATACTTACCAAGAACTCTTGGAAAGGCTCCAAATACTCTCGGATGCGGCTTTCCTGCTAAAAGGCCATCGGTGCATACATTTTGTTCTGGTCTATTTAAAAACTTTATAACATGTTCTTCAAGACCATAAAAATCTACCATACCTACAGCATTTTCTTCTTCATAAAGAAGATTAAAGGTAGCGTCATATGGATTCTTACCTCTTATTTGTCCTATTTCCACTAAGTTTTTACCTACTAAATCCTCATTTTTCTCAGTTTTTACACTGGTTACAAAAATCTGATCTAGCCCTGCAAAATCTACAAAGTTATCCCAGCCTGGTATTCCGTTTTCCATATCCTCTACCATCTTTGCTCTTAACTCAGGATTTTTAAGCCTTTCTAAAAGCTTATCTGTGCCACCATCATGAGCCCAAGGTGGAAGAATTACACCAAGCATTGTGCTGCCAGCTACGTATGGATATTGGTCAAAGGAAACTCTAATGCCTTCTTCCTTAGCCTTCTCTAGTAATTTAATTACTTCATCTATATACTTCCAGTTCTTCTTTCCACATACCTTAAAATGTGAGAAGTGAACTTTTACTCCTGACTCTCTTCCTATTTGAATAACTTCTTCCATAGATTCTAGGATAGTATCTGCTTCACTTCTTTGATGAACTACAAATACTCCATCGTACTGAGCTACTACCTTACACATCTCTATAATCTCTTTAGTTTGTGAATAGGCACAAGGCATATATATAAGACCTGTTGAAAGACCATATGCTCCAGCTTCCATTTCTCTTCTGGTGACTTCACACATCTTTTCAATTTCTTCTTCTGTTGGCTGTCTGTTATCAAGACCTAAAACTTCCATACGGATATTTCCATGAGGTACTAAATAACTCTCATTTAAGCCTATGCCTTTCTGTTCCATCATCTTAAGATAGTTATCTGTAGTTTCATAAGTCCAATCTATTTCATCACTATCCCCATCTAGCCCTGCTAGATTTTTTCTCCAAGGACTTATATATTTTTGTGGAAGCGGTGCCATAGATATACCGTCTTGACCTAAAAGTTCTGTGGTTATTCCCTGACGTATTTTTGTTTCATTAAAAGGGTTTACAAGTATTTTTAAATCCGAATGGCTATGAGTATCGATAAATCCTGGAGCAACTATCATTCCTTCAGCATCTATCACTCTATCAAATTGCTTTTCTTCAACCTCACCTATTTTTACAACACAATCATTTTCTATAAGGAGATTGGCTTTTACAGCCTTATCTCCTGTACCATCTATAATTAATCCATTTTTGATTAAAGTCTTCATTATTAATCACCGACCTTACTTATTATAAACCGCCTTTAATATTCCATAGTATCCTTCTGCACCTTTGAAAAGCTGGTCTTGCTCTATATATTCATCTATTGTATGAGCTAAGTTTTCTTTAGAAGGTCCAAATCCTATAGTTTTTATTCCTCTCTCTCCTGCATAGTGACTTCCATTTGTGCAGAAAGAGTATTGAGTAATTTCTGGATTTAATCCTGCTTCCTTCAGTCCCTTATACGCAGCTTGAACATATTCATCCTGCTCATCATATAACCAACCTGGGAAGAATCTTTCTCCCTCTATTGTTTCCCCAGTATAGCAAGTTTCTCTTCCAATAGCATAAGAAACCTTTGCATTTAATTCTGAGTCCTCTGCCATCATTTCTTTTAGTAAAGCTTCAACTGGTGCAAGTACACCTTCCTTTGTTTCTCCAACAAGAAGTCTTCTATCAAAAGTAGCTCTACAGTAATCTGGAACTACTGATGCTCCTGGATATGGAGATGACTTAATATCTGTAAGAACTAATATTCCTTTTCCAAGTCCATCCTGTTCTGGGGCTTCAAGCTTTTGAACTCTGTCAATAACTTTTGCCATTTTATAAACAGCATTTACTCCCTTTTCTGGATTTGCTGAGTGTGCAGGTTTTCCAAAAGTTTCAATAACGATTTCTCCACGTCCACGTTGTCCTATTTTTAAGTTAAGTTCAGAAGCTTCTCCTATTACTACATAGTCTGGGTTAACTTTTTCACTTATTTTACGAGCAGCAATTCCTTCAAATATTTCCTCATGAACTACTCCTGCAACATAAAGGTCTCCAGCGAAATCTTTATTTGTATCTTTAGCAAAATATGAAACAGCAGCTATCATAGCACTTACTGCACCTTTCATGTCTGAAGCTCCACGTCCATAAATCTTTCCATCAACTAATTCTCCACCAAACGGTGCATGTGCCCATTTTGAATCATCTGGAACTGGAACTGTATCTATATGTCCATCAAATAATATAGCTTTTCCTGGTTTGTTTCCTTTTACATGACCAATTACGTTTCCGTAAGCATCCACAAAACAATCATCAAATCCCATTTCTGTAAAAGCATTTTTTATAGCCTCTACTACCTTACCTTCTTCACCAGAAACGCTTGGCTGTCTTAAAAGCTCCTGGCATAGCTTAGTTAACTCTTCTCTTCTTTCATTTGTCATCATCATCTCTACATTCCTCCTACTCTTATATTAAAAACTTGGATATTCTCCATTCCATACTATACTTCTATACTTATCAGGATCTGTGTCCCCTTCTGTACTAAATAAAAGTACTCTTGAATTTTCATTTAGGTTTAGTTTTTCTCTTAAGTCCTTCATATCCTCTCTAGTCATTATTGAGTATATAAGTCCTGCAGTTACTGCTCCTGATTCTCCTGATACTACTTTTCCATCACCTTTCATTGGGTTGCCAAGTATTCTCATACCATTAGCAGCTACCCAATCTGGACAAGCAACAAAAGCTGTACTATAGTCTCTTAAAACTTCCCAACCTATAGTGTTAGCTTCTCCGCAAGCAAGTCCTGCCATTATTGTTGGCATATCTCCACCTACAGCTCTAGCTTTTCCATCTCCAGCCACTGCTGATTTATATAAACAAGCCGCTTCATCTGCTTCAACGATTACAGTAGTTGGACACTCTTTACCAAACACTGATGCAAAATAGCCTTGAACTGCTCCTGCTAAAGAACCAACTCCAGCTTGTACAAATATATGAGTAGGTCTTTCAATCTTCATTTCTCTTAACTGTTCTAGAGCTTCAGAAGCCATTGTTCCATATCCCTGCATTATCCAAGTAGGAATTTCCTCATATCCTTCCCAGGCTGTATCTTGAACTACTACTCCATTATGTTCATCAGCATATTTTGCTGCTAGTCTAACAGCATCATCGTAGTTCATATCAGTTATAGATGCCTCTGCACCTTCTGCGCGAATATTTTCCAAACGGGTAAGGGATGAACCCTTTGGCATATAAACTACTGATTTTTGCTTAAGCTTATTAGCAGTCCAAGCAACTCCTCTTCCATGATTTCCATCAGTAGCTGTTACAAAAGTTATCTCTCCAAGTTCTCCACGGATTTCATCTGAAGTTAGTTTTTCAAAACTTAGCTCTGATATATCCTTATCTAGTCTTTGTGATAAATACTTACCCATAGCAAAAGAACCACCAAGTACTTTGAAAGCGTTTAACCCAAATCTATAGGATTCGTCCTTTATATATATTCCACCTAGACCTAATTGCTTTGCTAGGTTATCTAAATTTGTTAAAGGTGTTTTTGTATATTGTGGAAAGCTTTGATGAAACTTTTTAGCTTTCTCTATTTCCTTGTCTCCTAAAAAGTCAACAGATACTTTGTTATTTGATAGCATAGTATTTTCTTGCCATTTAATTTTTTGATCCATTTTATTACCCCTCTTCTTACTGATTTTTCACAATAATCAATAATAGCAACAATCATGCCAAGCAAAATAAATATATATAATAATTTGGGAGTAAATTGAGAGCAATCATGTAAAGTACATTATTTACACTAATAAAAAATTTTTAAAATAAAAAAATAGTGCGAAAAACTCCTCCTTTTTCGCACTTACTTTTACACTATAATATTTAATAACAAACAGATTTCTTCTATTACTTTTTATCAATACGATAATTAATTACCAATTTGATAGATAAGTTGTACTTACTTGAAAAACTATTCTCAGCAAAGGAACTCCATTATCATTATGATAAAATCATCTTATCTTATCTAGCTTTCTATAAAGAGTAGCTATCCCTATTCCTAGAGCCTTTGCAGCAAGTTGTTTTCCTTTTGTGTCATTACCATAAATATCCAAAGCCTTTAAAATATATTTCTTCTCTATTTCCTCTAAAGGCTTTACAGTTCTTCTATCTCCTTCAAACTCAGATGAACTTCTATACTCTAGTATACTTCTCGGAAGCATATCTTTAGTAATTACCCCATCATTACCAACTAAATTTATCGCAAATTCTATAGTGTTCTCAAGTTCCCTAACGTTACCTGGCCACCCATAATTCTTTAAAAGCTCTATAGCTTCCTTGTCTATACAATAGGCCTCTTTATTAAAAAGCTTATTATACTTTTCCACTAAATTTGCAGCTATAATCTCTATATCTTCTCGCCTTTCCCTTAAAGAGGGTAGTTCAATAGGTATGACATTAAGCCTATAGTATAAGTCCTCCCTAAACTTATTTTCTAAAATTAACTTTTTAAGATCCTTATTAGTAGCTGCTACAAATCTTATATCTAAATCAATAAGTTGATTTGATCCTATTCTAGCTATTTTCCTTTCCTGAAGAACCCTTAGAATTTTTACCTGTAAATGTAGAGGCATATCTCCTATTTCATCAAGGAATATAACACCCTTATTAGCTAATTCAAACTTTCCTATTCTTCCATTTGTATCCGCTCCGCTAAAGGCTCCTCTTACATAACCAAACAACTCACTTTCTAAAAGGTTATCTGGTATAGCCCCACAATTTATGGCGATAAATGGTTTTCCCTTTCTATCACTTTCTGAATGAATAGCTCTTGCAATAAGTTCCTTACCAGTACCACTTTCTCCGGTAATAAGAACTGTAGACTTTGAACCTGCTACTTTTTTTATTTTTTCTTTTAACTGAAACATAGCCCTAGATTCTCCAATAATATTTTCAGTCTTAATAGGCTGCCAAATATGGGTTTTAGAATATAGTTCTGATTTTACCTTTTTTAACTCACTAAATATCAAGATTTTATCGTAGGAGGGCAGCGTAGGGAATACAGGAATCAGCTGACCAATCAAGTTTATTTTCCTTCCTTCTATGTTAATAATATAAGTCTCTTCCTGCATTATATATTCACTAGTAGGAGTTATCTCTATTTTCCTTGTTCTATAAGCTTCAGTTAATTTTAATTGTTTTATAGCACTATCATTCATGTGCACTATTTCACTATTATTGTTAATAACTAAAACCCCTTTATCTACGCTGTTAATAACTTGATTTAATAGTTTTACCATAGATTGATTTCTCCCATTCTCTAAAAACTCATAAGCCTTTGCACTTATAAACTCTGATATTTGAGCTAGAAATTGGAGGTAAAACTCTAGGTTTTCTATTAACCTAACTTTTTGTTCATCACTTGAACAAATTAACCCTATAACCCCTATTATTTCTCCACTTAGCTTTATAGGAGTACAGGTCTCCATTTTTTCCCTACAACATCCCCTTTCATCACAGCTTGTACACAATGAGTTTTTACCAGGTTCCTCTATTACTTGAGGTTGTCCAGTACTTAATACATGTCTATAAACAAAACCATTCCTAGATATATTTTCATTAAGCTTATCCTTATATATTCCTGTACCTGCAATTCTAATAAGACTATTATCTACAATTTCAACATCTACTTTTATTACACTAGCAATTACATTAGCGTATTTAATAACAGAATCTTGTATTTGTTTTAATAATGATACTTTCATATAGTTTTCCTCTTCTCCTTATTCTCTTTAGTTAATTCAGTCTATAAACCTTAATCTGATTATTCTATGATTTATCAAAATAATAATTTTAAACAGATTATTTCTCTATTCAATTGTTTCTTATTTAGTATATTATCAAAATGATACGAAATTATCAATATGATAAGAATATTAATGATTTTATTCTTAAATTAAAATTATTAACATGCCTTTAGCTTAAACCTTGATATATATTTTTTTCTAAAACACAGACTTTTTCTTATTCTTCAAGCTTTATGAGTAGCATTTATTATAAATTAAGGTTATTTGGAATGCTTTTTGCTTATACCTTTATATAGTAAGATAAAACATTCTTATCACTAAAGGCAGGTAATTTATGAAATTAAATAAATTATTAGATTTAAATAAAGGTGATATAGTTTCTATAGTAGGTGCTGGTGGAAAGACTACTCTTATGTTTTCTTTAGCCGAAGAGTTAAGATACTCTCATAAAGTCTTGGTTACTACAACTACAAAGATTTATATACCTAATAAAAAACTTTATGATTTTACTCATATGTCTAAAAACGAAAATAAGTTGTATATAAACAGTAAATCTAAAGGAACTTACTTATTGGGAAGTAGTGTAAATGAGGAAAATAAGATAATTGGAGTTAACTTTTCATATTTAGATAATATTTATCAGTATTTTGACTACATACTAATAGAAGCTGATGGCTCTAAGAAAAAACCTATAAAAGCTTGGAGAAAAGATGAGCCTGTAGTTTACGCTAAAACAAATAAAACTATTGGAGTTTTAGATATAACTGTAGTAGGAAAATTAGCAAAAGAAGTTAACGTTCATAGATTAGATAAATTCATAATGCTAACTAATGCTGATGTAAATAAACCTATAACCATAAATCACTTATTCAATCTAATATGTCATCCAGAAGGTTTATTTAAAAATTCCTTTGGTGAGAAAATACTTTTTATTAATAAGGTTGAAAATTCTGAGGAAATATTATTAGCGAACAACCTACTAGAAATGATACGTACCCAAACTAATTTTAGTTTAAGCAGAATTATTTCAGGAAGTTTATTGAATAAAAATTACAAAAAGTATCCTAGGAGGATATGCAGTGATTAGCGCAATTATATTAGCTTCTGGTTTCTCAAATAGAATGGGAGAAAATAAACTTCTTCTTCCCTATAGAGATAAACCTATAATTGAACATGTGATTGATGTAGTACTAAGCTGTAATTTTAATGATATCGTTTTAATATGTAAAGATAGCTATGTTTTAAATTTAGGCAAAAGAAAAGGCATAAAAACTATTATCAATAAAAGTTCGGAAAAAGGACAAAGTGAAGCAGTAAAGTTAGGAATAAAAGACAGCATTACTTCCAGTGGATACATGTTTTTTACTGGTGACCAACCTCTAATTCAAGCAGAACTTATAAAATTGCTCTTAGTAAAGTTTGAAGAAAACAAAGATTTAATTATAATACCAAAATACAATTATAGAAGAGGCAGCCCTGTTATTTTTCCAAATAAATATAAAGAAGAGTTATTAAAATTAGAAGGTGATATTGGCGGGCGAGCTGTCATCAACAATCATAAAAACGAAATAGCTTTTGTTGATATTACGGACAAATACTTTTTCTTTGATGTAGATACTCCTGAAGATTACGAAACTCTCCTTACTATAATCTAGAGGTGATATTATATGCTTAATGATATTGTAATCATAAGAGGTGGAGGTGACATCGCCTCAGGTACTATACAAAAGCTCCATAGAAGTGGTTTTAAGGTATTAGTTCTTGAAGTTCCATCACCTACCTCCATAAGAAGATCTGTATGTTACAGCGAATGTATATACGAAGGTGAATTTACTGTTGAAAACACTTCATCTGTCTTTGCTAAAGATATAAAAGATATAGAAAATGCTTGGAATGAAAATAAGATACCAGTGGTAATTGATCCACAAGGTACTTATATAGATACTATAAAGCCTAGTGTTGTAGTAGATGCAATACTAGCTAAAAAAAACTTAGGCACCAAAATAGACATGTCCCATATTACCATAGCTCTTGGACCTGGTTTTGAAGCAGGTAAAGATGCCCATATAGTTATAGAGACTATGCGTGGACATAATCTTGGAAGACTTATCTTTGAAAGACAAGCCATTGCCAATACAGGAGTACCTGGAGAAATAAAGGGGTTTTCTAAGGAAAGAGTTATATATAGCCCTAGTAGCGGACTTATAAAAAATGCTAAAGAAATTGGTGATATAGTTGAAGCTGGTGAACCTATTGCTTATGTGAATGGTATCGAGGTACGTGCAACCATGAATGGATTACTTAGAGGCATTATAAGAGACCACAGCAAAGTATCTATAGGTCTTAAAATAGCTGATATAGATCCAAGAATATCTGAACTGCAAAATTGTTACACAATCTCGGATAAAGCCCGAGCTATTGCCGGTGGAGTTTTAGAAGCAATATTATATTTACAAGCAGAGAAAAATTATGAGAGGTGCATAGATTATGGAAGAGGAAATATTAATACAAATCTACGAAAGCCTTCGTAAAGGGAAAAAAGTAGCTTTAGCTACTATAACTCAAGCAGTAGGTTCCACTCCTGGAAAAACAGGCTCTATTATGGCTATCTGGGAAGATTGCAGAATTCTTGGTTCTGTAGGTGGTGGAAAAATTGAAAGCGTAGTTATAGCCAGAGCTCTGGAATGTATGAAAAAAAATGAGGATACTTACTTTGACTACAAATTAAATGAACAGGGAGAATTAGGTATGCAGTGCGGCGGTGATGCCAAAGGTTTTATAAAAGTTTTCAAACCCAAACCAAGACTAATAATAGTTGGTGGTGGACATACTGGCAAACACTTGTTTAAGCTAGCTAAAACAATGGGGTTTTATATTGCAATCTTTGATGACAGAGAGGAATTTGCAAATAAAGAGAGATTTGAAGATGCAGATGAAATTATTGCCGGAGACTTAGCCTCTAACTTATCTAATTACAATATAACAGAAGATACCTATATTGTTCTTGTTTCCAAAGGTCATAAAACTGATATTGATTCTCTTAGAGCAGTAATTGGAAGAGGTGCTGCATATATAGGAATGATGGGCAGTGCTAGAAAAACTATACTAGTTGCAGAAAAACTATCTGCTGAAGGTATAGCTAAAGAGGAATTAAGAAAGATATATACCCCTATTGGATTAAATATTTCTGGAGAATCACCAGAAGAAATAGCTTTCGGTATATTAGCAGAAATAATGCTAATTAAAAATAAAGGTTCTTTAAATCACAGAAAAGATTTAAAAAACCTTAAACTATAGATAGTGTATAAAATTGCTAATTGATACAGGAGATGAAAATATGAAAAAGATAAGCACTTGGGACGCTGTAGGTTTCGTGCTATGCCACGATATTACACAAATTGTGCCTGGTGGAAAAAAAGGTGTAGCTTTTAAAAAAGGTCATGTTATAAAAGAGGATGATATTCAACTCTTACTATCCCTTGGTAAAGATCATATTTATGTATGGGAAGCTGAGGAAGGAATGCTGCATGAAAATGATGCTGCTGAGCGATTAAAAAACTTAACTGCCGGTAAGGGCTTGAGCTTTAGTGATGTTAAAGAGGGAAAAATAGAATTTATAGCTTCAGAAAATGGATTGCTAAAAGTAAATGTTCAGCAATTATTCCAATTAAATTCCTTAGGTGAAACTATATTATCTACACTTCATAATAACCTACCTGTTAAGAAGGGGCAAAAGGTTGCAGTTACAAGAGTAGTCCCTTTATTAATAGAGGAAGAAAAGATAAAAATTGCAGAAAAAACTATTAAAGAAAAGATAGTTAAGGTTATTCCTTTCACTCCTAAAAAAATAGGAATAGTTACAACTGGAAATGAAATTTACCATGGAAGAATAAAGGATGCCTTTGGACCAACTATATCGAAAAAGGCAGAAGAATATAACTGTGAAATATTAGGCCAAACTATATTACCTGATAACCTAGATAAAATTACAGCTGCCATCAATAATTGGATAGATAAAGGTGCTGAAATAGTTATCTGTACAGGTGGCATGTCTGTAGACCCAGATGATGTTACTCCTACAGCTATAAGAAACTCAGGAGCAGAAATCATAAGTTATGGAACTCCGATTCTACCTGGTTCTATGTTTCTGTTAGCTTACAACGGAGATATTCCTGTGTTAGGCTTGCCTGGTGGAGCTATTCACTCTAAAAGAACTGCTTTTGACTTAGTATTCCCAAGAATACTGGCAGGTGAAAAGCTAAATCACAGCGACTTAGCTGCTTATGGTCACGGAGGATTATGTATGGGATGTGAAGAATGCACATTTCCAAATTGCACCTTCGGTAAAGGTGTATAGTTATACTAACACTTATACTTAGCTTAATATATTTACAAGATTACTAAAACATTCTTGTAAATTAAATATATAAAACAAATTATCAAAATTACAGGAGGTTTTTACATTATGGAAAAACAAATAATAAGCACAACGAAAGCACCTGCTGCAGTAGGACCTTATTCTCAAGCTATTAAGGTGGGAAATCTTTTATTTACATCCGGTCAAATTCCACTTGATCCTACAACTGGTGAATTAGTTTCAGAAAACATAACAAAAGCTACAGAAAGATCTTTAGAAAATGTTAAAGCAATACTAGAGGAAGCTGGTACAAGCTTTGAAAAAGTTATAAAAACAACTGTATTTGTAAAAAACATGGCTGACTTTGCTGCTGTTAACGAAGTTTATGCTAAGTACTTTCAAAAACAATTACCATCAAGATCCTGCGTAGAAGTTAAACTTCCAAAGGATGCTTTAGTTGAAATAGAAGTAATCGCTTTAGTTTAATTACAAAAAACCAATTTTTCAGTGCTAATAGAAAGTATTAAAATTTATACTTTTCTATATAAGAAAGCATCTCAAAGTAATTATTTACTTTAAGATGCCTTTTTAAACTTTACTTTCTTGCTGCATCAAATGCAGTTATATTTACTTCTATAGTACTCTTAGGTACATTCTCCTTAATTACCTGAACCCAACTTTCTTCTTTGAAAGGCAGATATTTTGATAGAACTCCTAAGAGTGCTATATTAGCTGTTTTTATATTTCCAGACTTTCTGGCTAACTCCTTTGCATCTACAGGTATGACTTCAAAGCTTTTATTCTTTAATACCTCTTCTATGTCTTCTGGATACTCTTCTTTCTCAATTAACACTCTGTTAGGATAGGTAGTTTCATTGTTCATTATAATTTTTGCATTTTCTTTCATTTCTTTAACCCACCTAAGACCTTCTAGCCTCTCCATTGCAACCATTATGTCACCTTGACCTTTAGGCATTGATGCAGAATAAACCTTCTTTCCGAATCTAACACTTCCCCATACCATTCCACCTCTTTGAGAAAGACCTATAACATCACTAGTCTTAACATCATATCCTTCTCTAAATGCGGTTTCAGCCAATATCTTTGTAGCAACTACTAATCCCTGTCCGCCAACACCGGTAATTAGAATATTAGTTATATCCATACTACTACCTCCTTAATTATTCTCATCTGAACTTCTTTTAATTGCTCCTACAGGACAGACCTGAGAACAAACAGAACAACCTACACACATATCTGGATTAATATAGGAGTTCTTTTTATCCTTTCCTGGGTAAAGCTTCATAGATATAGGAGGGCAGTTTGTTCTAATACAACTTCTACAACTAATACAGATGTTTTCATCTACATAAAAATGCGGCTGCTTTATCTTAAAATTCAAAGCACAAGGCCTTGTGGTGACTATTATTGATAAGCCTTCTCTTTTCATTGCAGCATGTATTGCTTCCTTAGTTTCTTTATATTTGAACTGATCTACTACTGTTATGTCTTTTATACCAAAGGTCTTTAAGACCTCAGGAATACTAACACTATAAATATCTCTTTCTTTAAAATAGTCTCCAGTTGTAAGTGTTTCCTGACCACCAGTCATAGCAGTAGTCCTGTTATCCATAACTATTACTGTTATATTTTCCTTTGTCTTTGCTAATTGAAGAATTCCCGTCATTCCAGAGTGGAAGAAGGTTCCGTCTCCAATCGTAGCAACAATAGGCTTTATTTTTCCGGCCTTGCTCTGAGCCGCAGCAACACCTAGTGCATTTCCCAAAGAAGCACCCATGCTTATATTGGTTTTATGAACTTCAAAAGGTTCTAGTATTCCTAAAGAGTAACAGCCTATATCTCCCATTACGGTAGCTTTTGCCATCTTTAATATATGAAATATAGGTCTATGAGGACATCCGGAACATAACATAGGTGTCCGTGGTGGGATATTTCCCTCCTCTTGTGGTAGAATATCTTTTCCACTATTAGATAATACACCAGCCTTTTCAAGACCTTCTCTTATGCTATCTACTGTCAATTCTCCTGTAAAGGAGAAATACTCTTTTCCTTCTGCTTTTACTCCATTACTTTTTAAGGTTTCTTCCATAAACGGCATAAGTTCTTCTATAACGATAACTCTCTTGTATTTCTTACTTAATTCCTTAATCTTATCTATAGGCATTGGCCATACCATGGCAAGCTTTAGTACAGAAACCTTTGGCTCTATTTCCTTTAAGCATTCATATGGCATACCACTAGTAATAATAAGCACTTGAGAATTTTCTACTTCTTCCAGCTTATTTAAAGTTGTAGAATCGTTAAATGCTTGAAGTTTTTCCATTCTCTCTTTCATAAAGTATTGCTGCTTATTAGCAAAAGGAGGCAGCATGCAATATCTTGACTGATCTTCAACAAAACCTTCTATTTCTCTTTCCTGTCTTTCATTTAACTCTACAATACCTCTACAATGACAAAGCCTGCTAGTAAGCTTTATTAAAACAGGAGTATTAAAGTCCTCACTTATTTTTAAACCCTCTTTAACATATTCCTTAACTTCTTGAGGATTTGAAGGTTCTATCACAGGTATATTGGCATACTTACCCCAGAATCTACTATCCTGTTCATTTTGTGAACTTGTAAGCCCTGGGTCATCTCCTACCACTAATAAAAATCCACCCTTTGTTTTTACCTCTGTAAATGTCATAAAAGGATCAGATGCTATGTTTATGCCTACATGTTTCATAGAGACCATACTTCTTGCTCCTGCAAAACTTCCACCCATAGCAATTTCAAAAGCAACTTTTTCATTTACAGCCCATTCACTGAAAATCTCCTTATAATTACCTAAGGACTCTAAAATTTGAACCGTTGGTGATCCGGGATAACTTGATGCTATGGTTCCTCCGGCTTCCCAAAAGCCTCTACTTACAGCTTCATTTCCGGTCAAAACAGCTTTTTCATTCAAAATAACACCCCCATGTAATCTACCTTTATATGATATTTTTAATATTATCAAAAAATTACTATTCTAAAGCAAATAACTTTATATAACATTCGGTAGTTTTAAAGTTAAATAAGCTTTAGCATTACTTATCATAAAGATAAAACTATAATTCTTTTTTATTAAAATTAATACAGCTTTAAATAACTAAGTTTATCACTTATCATTGCAATAAAATAAACATTGATCTGTATATTAAAGCTAGTTTGTTATTCCAATCAGCGTATCATTGTTAAATTATTAACCTACCAAAAGTAGATATGTAGTTATTTTTTTAACAATAATATTTCATTGATTAGTTTCCTGCTCAGGATTGCTCCATATATTTTTTAGAAAACTATACGAAAGTTACTAGACAGTCCTTTTCGTTATTTAGCATAACTCAACAGACCTATAGGTTCCTTTTAACTTTCAACATCATTATTAAAGTCTCTCTTTAGCCATCCTAGCATAAAGTTATAAATAAATATACAACTATGTTATAGCCCTTAGATAAACAATTTGAAAACGTTTTTTACATAATTTAGTTAAATATTTTAGAAAATTGATTGACATTTAACAAACTATGATGCATAATAATGTCATAAGGTTGAGTACAGAAAACATAAAAGATAAAAATATTTTAGACAATTTTTATAATCAGAATACCTACCTTATTACCATAACGAAAATAACGTAAATATTAATTATAAATATATGAAAGAGGTGCTGTTCATGAAGGTAACTAATGTTGATCAATTAATGAAAAGATTAGAAGAGGTAAGAGCTGCTCAGAAGCAATTTGCTACTTACACTCAAGAACAGGTAGATGAAATTTTTAGACAAGCAGCGATGGCAGCTAACAGTGCTAGAATAAGACTTGCTAAAATGGCCGTAGAAGAAACTGGAATGGGAATAGTTGAAGATAAGGTTATAAAAAATCACTTTGCTTCAGAATATATATACAATAAATACAAAGATGAGAAAACTTGCGGAGTTATAGATGAAGATCAAGCTTTCGGTATGAAAAAAATCGCAGAACCTATAGGGGTTATCGCCGCTGTTGTTCCAACAACTAATCCAACTTCCACTGCAATCTTTAAAGCCCTAATAGCCTTAAAAACTAGAAATGGAATAATCTTCTCACCTCACCCTAGAGCAAAAAAATCAACTATTGCTGCAGCTAAATTAGTTCTTGATGCAGCGGTACAAGCTGGTGCTCCAGAAGGCATAGTTGCATGGATAGACGAGCCATCCGTTGAACTTTCACAAATCGTAATGAGAGAAGCAGACATAACACTTGCTACAGGAGGCCCTGGAATGGTTAAAGCTGCTTATTCATCTGGCAAACCAGCAATCGGTGTTGGTGCAGGTAATACTCCAGCTATAATCGATGAAACTGCGGATATTCAAATGGCTGTAAACTCAATACTTCTTTCAAAAACTTTCGATAACGGTGTTATATGTGCATCTGAGCAATCAGTTATAGCTTTAGATTCAGTATACAACCAAGTAAGAAAAGAATTTGAAGAAAGAGGAGCTTACCTTCTTAAGAAAGATGAAATAGAAAAGGTTAGAAAAGTAATATTAATAAATGGTTCACTAAACGCTAACATTGTTGGTCAATCAGCTTACAAAATAGCTCAACTAGCTGCTGTTGAAGTTCCTGAAGATGCCAAAGTTCTTATCGGAGAAGTAGAATCTGTTGAGCTAGAAGAAGAGTTCTCACACGAGAAGTTATCCCCAGTACTAGCTATGTATAGAGCAAAGAATTTTGATGAAGCTCTTAAAAAAGCTGAAAGACTTGTTGAATTAGGTGGATTTGGACACACTTCAGTATTATATGCTAATACGATGACAGCTAAAGATAAGGTTGAAAAGTTTGGTGCTGCAATGAAAACAGGAAGAACAATAATAAACATGCCTTCAGCACAAGGTGCTATCGGTGATCTTTACAACTTTAAACTAGCTCCTTCATTAACACTTGGTTGTGGATCATGGGGCGGAAACTCTGTATCAGAAAACGTTGGTCCAAAACACCTATTGAACATCAAGAGTGTAGCTGAGAGGAGAGAAAATATGCTTTGGTTTAGAGTTCCAGAAAAAGTTTACTTCAAATATGGCAGCTTAGGAGTTGCATTAAAAGAATTAAAAGACTTAAATAAGAAGAAAGCATTTATAGTAACAGACAAAGTTCTTTATGAGTTAGGATATGTTGACAAAGTTACAAAAATTCTTGATGAAATCGGAGTAGACTACAAAATATTTACAGATGTAGAACCAGATCCAACTTTAGCAACAGCTAAAAAAGGTGCTGCTGAATTATTAAACTACAACCCAGATACTATTATAGCAGTTGGCGGCGGTTCTGCTATGGATGCTGCTAAGATCATGTGGGTAATGTACGAACATCCAGAAGTAAGATTTGAAGACTTAGCAATGAGATTTATGGATATAAGAAAGAGAGTCTACACATTCCCTAAGATGGGCGAAAAGGCTATGATGATATCAGTAGCAACATCCGCTGGTACTGGTTCAGAGGTTACTCCTTTCGCAGTTATAACTGACGAAAAAACAGGTGCTAAATATCCACTAGCTGACTACGAGTTAACTCCAGACATGGCTATCGTTGATGCTGAATTAATGATGGGTATGCCAAGAGGCTTAACTGCTGCATCTGGTATAGATGCTTTAACTCACGCACTTGAAGCTTATGTATCAGTAATGGCTTCAGAGTTCTCTAATGGTTTAGCACTAGAAGCAATAAAATTAATATTCGACTACTTGCCAATAGCTTATAGCGAAGGAACAACTAATATAGAAGCAAGGGAGAAAATGGCTCACGCTTCAACTATAGCTGGTATGGCATTTGCCAATGCATTCTTAGGTGTATGTCACTCAATGGCACACAAATTAGGAGCTGCTCACCACATACCACACGGAGTTGCTAACGGATTATTAATAAATGAAGTTATCAGATTCAATGCTGTAGACAACCCAAGAAAGCAAGCTGCATTCCCTCAATACAAATATCCAAATGCTAAGAGTAGATATGCTAGAATTGCTGATTTCCTTGGATTAGGTGGAAATAGTGAAGATGAAAAAGTTGAATTATTAATCGCGGCTATAGATGAATTAAAGGCTAAAATTAATATTCCAATGACTATCAAAGCTGCTGGAGTTACAGAAGAAAAATTCTACGCTAGTTTAGATGATATGTCAGAGCAGGCTTTCGATGATCAATGTACAGGAGCTAACCCAAGATACCCATTAATAAGTGAACTTAAACAAATGTATATAAATGTTTTTGATAAAGCTGCGGTAATTGAAGAAGCTGCTATAGCAAAAGAAGAAAATTAATAATCAAACATAAGAGCTGGGGCTTTGCCTCAGCTTTTACATTTAAGTTATAATATATCCGTCAAAAAGCCAAGAATCACATTCTTACTAATGATTAACATTATTTTTTTGCAAAATCATATAGACAACTTTATTTTCTTTATTATAAACTATTGTTAAAATCTAAAGTTAGTCAGGTGATAAATTATGAATGAAACATATACAGCCTATTATCTTTCACCAATTGGTACTATAGAACTTAAAGGTTCTAATCAAGGTATTTCCTCATTAGAGTTTATAGAAGAAAAACTTGAAAATACTGAAGTACATGATTGTTTAAGGGAATGTTTTAGCCAACTGGATGAATATTTCAGTGGTATTAGGGAAGAATTTACAATAAGGCTAGATATTAAAGGAACAGCTTTTAGGGAAAAGGTGTGGCAAAAACTCCTAGACATACCTTATGGTGAGACTCGTTCTTACTTAGACATTGCAAAAGCTATTGGAAATCCAAAATCAGTAAGGGCCATAGGTGGCGCTAATCATAACAATAAAATTAGCATAATTATACCTTGTCACAGAGTTATTGGATCTGATGGCAACTTAATTGGCTATGGTGGCGGCCTTTGGAGAAAAGAGTGGCTCCTTAATCATGAGAAGAATTTTAAAAAGTAAATAAATCAACAAGGTTATTGACATATAATTCTAAAAATATTATAATTTTAAAATAAAAGTATAATGCCTAAAAACAATGACGAGAAGAGTAGGTATAGAACTTGTTTAAAGCGAGTTGGTGATAGTGCAAGACCAATAACTAAGGCTATATTGAAGAACATCTCCGAGTTTCTAACCGAAATTATTATTTAAGAGTAGGCCTAGAGGTGTCCAATACCTTACAATTGGAAAATAGGTTATTAAACTTGTTTATTAAAGTTGGTCATATTTTGGCAAATTGGGTGGTACCGCGAAATTTAAGTCTTTCGTCCCTTTGAGGATTAAAGGCTTTTTTTATTTTATACATAAAATAATCTTATGTCGGAGGTAGAAAACAAATGGAATTAACATTAATAAAACAACTTTACAGAGAAACTGAGAAATTTGCAGATAAGAATGTAAAGATTTCAGGTTGGGTAAGAACAGTAAGAGACTCTAAGACTTTTGGTTTTATAGAAGTAAATGACGGAAGTTTCTTTAAAAATGTTCAAATAGTTTTTGAGGATAGCTTAGAGAACTTCAAAGAAATGACTAGACTTCCTATAAGCACTACATTAGCTGTAGAAGGTACAGTAGTACTTACTCCTGAATCAAAACAACCTTTTGAAATAAAGGCAACTAAGTTAACAGTTGAAGGAACTTCATCATCAGATTATCCTCTACAGAAAAAAAGACATACACTTGAATATTTGAGAACTATAGCTCACTTAAGACCAAGAAGTAATACTTTTTCTGCAGTATTTAGAGTTCGTTCTTTAGCAGCATATGCGGTTCATAAATTCTTTAATGAAAATGGATTTGTGTATGTTAACACTCCAATAATAACTGGCAGCGACTGCGAAGGTGCTGGTGAAATGTTTAGAATAACTACACTAGACATGCACAATGTTCCAAAGACAGAAGAAGGAAATATAGATTTTTCACAGGACTTCTTTGGAAGAGAAACTAACCTTACTGTAAGTGGTCAGCTTTCTGCTGAAACTCTTGCTCTTGCTTTTAGAAATGTTTATACCTTTGGTCCAACATTTAGAGCTGAAAATTCTAATACAGCAAGACACGCTGCTGAATTCTGGATGATTGAGCCTGAAATGGCTTTTGCAGAATTAAAGGATTACATGGATGTGGCTGAAGCCTTAGTTAAATATATTATAAAATACGTAAGAGAAAATGCTCCCGAAGAGATGGAATTCTTTAATTCCTTTGTAGATAAGGGATTATTTACAAGACTAGATAATGTGGCAAATTCAGACTTTGGAAGAATAACTTATACAGAAGCAGTTGATATATTACAAAAGTCCGGTCATGAATTCCAATATCCTGTTGAATGGGGAATCGACCTTCAGACAGAGCATGAAAGATACTTGACTGAAAAGGTATTTAACAAGCCTATATTCGTTACAGACTATCCTAAAGACATAAAAGCTTTCTATATGAGAGTAAATGAAGATGGAAAAACTGTTGCAGCTGCTGACTTACTAGTTCCTGGAGTTGGTGAAATAGTAGGTGGAAGCCAAAGAGAAGAAAGATTAGACGTACTTGAGAAGAGAATAGAAGAAATGGGCTTAAACAAAAAAGACTACTGGTGGTATTTGGAGTTAAGAAAATATGGAGAAACTAAGCACTCAGGCTTTGGTCTTGGATTTGAAAGAATACTTATGTATTTAACTGGAATGTCTAATATAAGAGACGTAATCCCATTCCCAAGAACTACTGGTTCTGCTGAATTCTAAAACTATTAATAGTTAACCCCTAATATAAATTATATTAGGGGTATTATAATTTGAATATTTGCACCATAAGAGTAATGTAATAAAACTACTCTATCTCCAGATAAATTCTTTTATTATTTTTGCCTTTACTCTTATAGTCTACTAACTTAATTCTACCTATGTCTTTAGTAGATGCTACATGGGTTCCTCCATCTGCCTGTAAATCAAGTCCTTCTATTTCCACAGTTCTTATTTCAGTTATCCCCTCAGGTAACAGATTCACCTTAGTTCTTATTAGATCTGGAATCTTAAAGGCTTCTTCTCTTGGAAGTATATTAACTTTAACTGCTCTGTCTCTTTGTATTTCTTCATTAACCTTTTTTTCTACATCTTCTACAAAGGCTTTGTCGAAGCTATAATTATCTAATTCAAAATCCATCCTTCCTTTTAGTGGTTCCATATCTCCACCAGTAACTACACCTTTATATTCATTCCATATTACTCCACAAAGTGCATGCATGGCTGTATGGGTTCTCATAAACTTATAACGGTTATCCCAATTTATTTTGCCAATTACCTTCATTCCTACTGTTGGTAGTTCTTCTTCTATGTAATGTAATACCTTATCTCCCTTTTTCTTTACATTAATAACCTTAAAATTTTTATCTCCAGAAACCAATACTCCAGTATCACTTTTCTGTCCTCCACCAGTGGGATAAAAGGCTGTTTTGTCAAGAATCACAGTTTTATCCTCACGATTTACTTCAATAATTTCTCCCTCAAATTCCTTTAAGTAGCTATCCTTCTGATAAAGTAGTTCAGTCATCGTAAATATCCCTCCAATAAAGTAAAATTTAATTCTTCAACTGTATCTTATTTAATCTGTTCCACTTGTATATAAAGTCATTATATCACCTTTTTTCATAATTAATCAAATAATTAAAAAATTCACTAATTTTACTATAATAACCTATTATTTGTTTGACAGCAATTAATAATATAAACTATAATTAGTATAATAAATCGAATATAATGGATTTTTCTATTATGTTGGATATACAATTTTAATAAGTAACCTAACCTAATTGCAAGGAGTAGTCTAAGCAAAAAGGATGAAGGAAATATTAATACACCTTTGGCCTTTTGCCAAAGTTTTTTTGTTTTGGAGGGTAATTTATGGATAAAAGAATTGGTGTAGTAGGAATAGTAATAGAGGATATTAAAAGTGCCCCAAATGTTAATGACATATTGCATTCTTTTGCACATATCATTGTAGGAAGAATGGGCATCCCTTATAAAGAAAAAAGTATATCAGTTATATCATTGATAGTAGATGGTACTTCTGATGAAATAAGTGCTATGACAGGTAAACTTGGAAAGATTGAAGGAGTAAATGTTAAATCTGCAATAACAAAAAAGTAATTAAAGGAGAGGAAACAAATGCAAGATACCCCTAAAGCTAATAGACTTCATATTTCTATCTTCGGCAGAAGAAATGCTGGCAAGTCTAGTCTAATAAATGCATTAACTGGACAAGACATAGCTGTTGTATCAAACTTTGCTGGTACTACTACAGATCCTGTGTATAAAGCAATGGAGCTTCTACCTATTGGCCCTGTAGTTATTATAGATACCGCTGGCTTAGATGATACCGGAGAAATTGGAGATCTTAGAGTAAAGAAAACTAAGGAAGTTATGGATAAAACAGACCTAGCACTACTGATTTTCACCCCTGATTGTTATGACTTATCTCTTGAGCAGGAATGGTTTAAAGAACTTCGTGAAAGAGAAATACCGGTCATAGGTGTTATAAATAAAATAGATTTAGAAGATGTAAATTTAGACTATCTAAATCAATACTTTGATATTCCTTTTATAAAGGTTAGTGCTAAAGATAAAAAAAATATAGGAAAACTAAAAGAATCAATTCAAATTAATGCACCTATGGATTTTGAGCTGCCAACTATACTAGGAGATATAATAAAACCTAAAGATCTTATAGTACTTGTAGCTCCTCAAGATATACAGGCTCCTAAAGGAAGATTAATACTACCACAGGTTCAAGTAATTAGAGATGTACTTGATAATGATGCCTTAGCTCTTACTGTTAAGGATACAGAGCTTGTTGATATATTAAAATCATTGAATAGAAACCCAGATTTAGTTGTAACAGACTCCCAGGTTTTTAAAAAAGTTAATGATTTAATCCCTAAAGATGTTCCTTTAACTTCTTTCTCCATTCTTATGGCAAGGTATAAAGGCGACCTTGAAATACTAGCAAAAGGTGCAAAGGCTATAGATAATCTAAAGCCAGGAGATAAAGTATTAATATCAGAAGCATGCACTCACCATGCATTAAAAAATGATATAGGTAGGGAGAAGATCCCAAACTGGCTTAAGAATAAAGTTGGAGGAGATTTAGATATAGTCGTTAACGCTGGTGTCGATTTTCCTGAGGACCTATCTGACTATAAACTTATAATTCACTGTGGTTCTTGTATGTTTAATAGAAAGCAATTTATGACAAGACTTATAAGAGCTTCTGAACAAAACATACCTATAACTAATTACGGGATAGCCATAGCTCATTTAAATGGGATGCTCCCTAGAGTTATTGAAGCATTTAATATTTCCCATTAAATAAGAGGTCGAAATCCTTTACAAATTATTGTGAAGGATTTCGACTTTTTATTTAATTTTAATGGATATATTTGTTAGAAGTTAAAACTTTTTAATAATTTAAAAAAATTTTATGTAATCGATTGTACGATATTTCAATATTTCTTAAGTTTAGATAAAATATATATAGGATGTATTGATTATTAAAAGTACGTCTATAATAAAGTTTTATCTACCATAAGGATATAGAAAGGCGGCCTTACTATATGAATCTATCAAAACTATTTGAACTACAGGAAAACTTGGATGAACACATAAAAGAAAAACATAATCTCTATGGTCAATCATTACTTTCAAAAAAAATCTTAGCTCTACAAGTAGAACTTGCTGAACTCGCTAATGAAACAAGATGTTTTAAATTTTGGAGCGACAAAAAACCATCTAATAAGGAAGTTATCTTAGAAGAATATGTTGATTGTCTTCATTTCATCCTGACGTTAGGTTTAGAAAAAGGATTCACGGATGTTCAGCTTGATAATAAAGAACCTATCCAATATGATGTAACATCTCAATTTTTAAATCTCTATATAGACATAAATGACTTTGTAACCTGTTCTTCTAGGGATCAATATATAACACTTTTTGAAGACTTTATAACACTTGGCAAAATGTTAAGCTTTATGCCTAGTGAAATAGAAGAAGCATATTATAAAAAAAATGATGTGAACCACAAACGACAAGTTGAAGGATATTAACCTAAGAAAAAATCCCTATGCATTGATTAGCATAGGTTTTTTATTTGGATTTTTTAATAATAACCTATCCCTGTGGTTAAACTAGATTAGGGAAGGTGATAAAAAAATGTTTGGTATAATATCCTCAATAATTGCTGGAATTGCCATGAGCTTTCAGGGAGTTTTTAACACTAGATTAGGAGATAAAATAGGTACCTGGGAAACTAATGTACTTGTTCAGGGAATTGGGTTAGTAGTAACAGTAGTAATTATGCTTATATTAGGTAATGGTAATTTTAAGAATATAAAAAACGCTAACAAACTATACTTGCTAGGTGGAGTACTTGGGGCTGTAATAATATACACTGTAATGCAGGGAATTAAATCCTTAGGTCCAACTTGTTCTATCGCTATTATACTAGTAGCTCAGCTAACAGCTGCAGCACTAATCGATGCTTTTGGTCTTTTTGATAGTCCTCAAGTTAAATTTGGCACTACAAAAATTATTGGTGTTATTATAATGGTTATAGGTATATTAATATTTAAATATAAGTGTTAATAAATTAAGGCTGATTCTCTTATTAGCCTTAATTTATTTTATATAATTACTTTTAATATTTGCTTTTAAAGTTAACAAACTATATATATAATAGTTATGTAAATGTTTATTATTTGATCAATTTTATTGTAACTTAATAAATAACATTTTAAATAGATTTACTTGGGGGGATAACCTTATGGATTTTAAACAAATAGAAGCTTTTATTAATGTAGCTAAATTTAAAAGTTTTTCAAAAGCTGCAACTTCCTGCTTTCTATCTCAACCCGCTATAAGCTCTCATATTGCTAGCTTAGAAAAGGATTTGAATGTTCAACTTTTTGATAGAACTTCTAAAGAAGTTCTTTTAACACCAGCTGGCGAATCATTTCTAAAATATGCCTTGGATATACTAAATACTAGAGATAAAGCCATTTATAACATTGTGAATTTTAATGAAACTATAAATGGTAAGCTTAAGCTAGCTGCCAGCACTACACCTTGTAATACTATAGTACCTTCACTTATAAAGAAGTTCTATAAGTCATATCCTGAAGTTTCATTTGATGTTATTGAGCAAAGTTCTGGCGAAATAATTGAAGACATTATTAAATTTGATTGTGAAATAGGACTTGTAGGTGAATTGGTAAATGACGAGAAAATAAAAAGTTATAAACTTATAGAGGATGACCTTGTAATAATTTCCTCCCCTGCTCTTAATATTGCAGATTCAGTTTATATTGAAGATATTTTAAATTATAAATTTATTTTAAGAGAAGAGGGCTCAGCCACTCGTAAAACCTTCGAATATGCACTTAGAAAAGAAGGCTTTGATCCTTCTGAAATAGATGTTCATTTTGAGGTAAATAATTTAGATACCCTCTTTCAGTTTGTAAAAAGTGGACTAGGTATATCTGTAGTTTCGAAACATGTTTTAAGAGATTACATATCACTTGGTCTTATAAAAGAGAGTAAGATAGAAAATCTTTTTCTTAAAAGATATATTTATTTAATTACTAGTTCTAAAAGAACTCTTACTCCAACAGCTAAAGCATTCTTCAATCTCTGTAAAGATCATTTTGACCTGAAGTAATTGTAAATATATAAAATTTAATTTTCCAATAGCACATATATTCTACGTTAATATTATAATATATATTGGAATTAATTTTTAAGGAGCGGCAGATGTTTTCCTTTAAAAGCAAATTAGATCCTAATTTAAAAGTAGCCATAGATAAAAAATACTATAAAAATTATAGGGTCATAATTCACTGTAAAAACCTACCGGAAAGCATTGAAAAAAAGATTAAGAGCTATAAAGGTAGAGTAGTACACTTTATTCCTATAATAAACTGTATATGTGCTGTTTTATCTGCTACTGCTATAGAA
This sequence comes from Clostridium tanneri, assembly GCF_033659955.1. Taxonomy (NCBI): domain Bacteria; kingdom Bacillati; phylum Bacillota; class Clostridia; order Eubacteriales; family Clostridiaceae; genus Clostridium; species Clostridium tanneri. The sequence continues at coordinate 17,574 of NZ_JARUJP010000011.1, read as the reverse complement.
AGAGTATTAGAGTTTCCGCAAGTAAACTATATAAGTTTAGATACTTATGCAGTATTATGTGGTGGAAAACCTGTCTTACCTTCTAATGGCATAATGTTTCAAGAGCGATACAAGCTAACGGGAAAAAATATTTGCATAGGTCTAATAGATAGCGGAGTATATCCTCATGCAGACTTTTTAAATCCTAGAAACAGAATAAAAAAGTTTACTGATGTGTTAAGTGAGTGTAGATATCCCTATGATGATAACGGTCATGGAACTGCTATTGCTGGTATCCTAGGTGGCAGTGGTTATCTTTCAAAGGGAGTAAATAGGGGCGTTGCTGAAAATAGTTACCTATATGTTATAAAGGCCTTTAATAGTTTAGGTAGAGGTTATGTATCTGATATTTTATATTCAATAGAAACTCTTATAAATGATAGAGAAGAATTTAATATAAAGGTAATATGTCTTCCTTTTGAGTTGTTATCTAGTGATTATTTTATTGTTTCCTTATTTTCTAAAATATTTGATGTAGCAGCAAGCTATAATGTGACTATTGTAGTTCCTGCAGGTCATAACGGGAATGATGAGGGAAGCATAATAGGGATTGCAACACTAGAGAATTGTATTACCGTTGCTGGAATAGATACTAGTCACATACAACCAAAACCTTACAAATACTCATCAACAGGCCCTTTTGCTAAATTAGACAAACCAGATTTATCAGCAGCGGCAGTTAACATATTATCTACAAATAGTAACACAGATTATATTTCTGAAAAAAATGGATTAAAGATATATCCTAGCTCTCTAGACACCCCCTATATAAATATAAGCGGTACTTCTTGTTCTGCAGCATATGTAGCTGGAGTTTGCGCCCTTTTATATGAAAATAACCCTGATTTAACTCCTAAAGACTTATTATCCTTATTGAAAGTATCTTGTAACCTAGCAGATATGTCTAAGTGGATTCAAGGTGCAGGTATCTTAGATTTAAACAAGCTCTTGCCATAAAGGGATTTTATAAAGGCAGCTGATGAAACCATTCATTAGCTGCTTTTACTGTTTATCCAATAAAAAATTAATTATATTTTAAAGGCCAATTAGTTATACTAATTTAATGAATTATAAATAATATATTTGGACTACATAATGCGCATAATTATAATCATTATGCGAAATATTACGTAATAATCATTATATAATGAATTGGAGGAAATATGATGTTAAGTGAAAACCTAATGAAGGCTATTAATGATCAAATAAACTATGAGCTTTACTCTGCAAATGCCTACCTTGCTATGCAAGCATATTGTGCTTCGAAAGATTTAGATGGCTTTGCCAATTTTTTTAACGTTCAAGCTCAGGAAGAAAATTTTCATGCTATGAAATTTTTTAACTATTTAAATCAGGTAGGCGGTAGAGTTTTAATAGAAGCACTTCCATCACCGGAAAATAACTTTGAATCTATTCTTCACGCTTTTAAGGAAGGACTAAAACATGAAAAGAACGTTACTAAAAGAGTTTATAATCTAATGGATATTGCTACAGATGAAAGAGAGCACGCTACTATAAGCTTATTAAAGTGGTTCATAGATGAGCAGGTAGAAGAAGAAACTACCTTCAATAACATAGTTAAAAGACTTGAGAGAGTTTCCGAAGACGCCGCTGCCCTTTATGCTTTAGATGCAGAGCTTGCATCTAGAGTATTTACTCCCCCTACAACAGCCTAATTTAACAGCAGTTATCCTTTAGTTATAAAAAAGTTACTGTGAAAAACTTATACTTTACTATAAGATTTCACAGTAACTGTATCTCCACTATTTTGTTAGTATCCCTTATTTAGATTAACTAGATTAACTAAACCCTGTCCCTTAGCATATCTCTCCATATTGTTATATATTAAATTAAACCTTCTATCATTTCTTAATTCAGATATCCATGAATTATGAGGAGTAATTATTACATTAGGTAATTCCCAAAGAGGACTATCGGAACTTAACGGTTCCTCTTCTGCCACATCTAGAGCTGCCCCAGCTACTTTACCCTTCTGTATATTTTTTATTAAGGATTTTTCATCTATTATAGAACCTCTAGCAACATTTACAATATACACCCCTTCTCTCATACTCTTAAGTCTATCCTCATTAATCATATGGTGGGTTTCCTTTGTATAGGGAATGGTAATTACTACAATATCACTTAAAGCTAACATTTCATCTATGCTACTTGCTGGAAAGCATCTATGAAAATACTTACTGTCCCGTCCATTAGTATTTAGACCCATAATATTTACATCAAATCCGCTTAGCCTTTTAGCAGCTTCTTCTGCAATACTTCCTGTACCAATAAACCCTACAGTCTTTCCGTAAAGTTCTAAAATATTAGTATCCATTTTCCAAACTTTATTTTTTTGATTATCATAAAGCTTACCGCTATGTTTTAATAGTTCTAGTATTTTTAATACTATCCATTCTCCCATTGGAATACTATATCCGCCTCTATTATTAGTTACAATGATATCACTTTTTCTTGCATAACCTGAGGGAAGCTGATCTATTCCTGCACTAGATAACTGAATCCACTTCAACCTTTTCATTTTGTCTATGTCAAGAGTTTGAAAGGGATTGTAGCATACTAAAACTTCTATGTCTTTTAGTTCATCACTATATACAACTTCTTTTTCATTTATAATTTTTATGTCATATCCTAATTGTTCAATCTTCTTTATGTTTTCTTTTCCGTAATCATACGTAAACAATGCTTTAATTTTCACATATATCACCCCATTTTTAGATAAAAATATAAAGCAGCTTTTGATTAAAAGCTACTTTAAAACTCTAATTATATGTTATATTTTAACACTTAAATATATATATTACAACAAACTAGATATATCTAACTTAAATGATATCTTAAGCAAAAACGTTAAAATTCATTTGCAGTTATTATATTTCAATATATTTTCCCATATTTCTAAATTTGTTATATCTTTTTTCTACCAATTCTTCTGGTGACTGTTTTTTTAATATTCCAAAGCACTCTATTAAATCGCCTTTAATAACTGCAGACATTTTATCTAAATCCTTATGAGCTCCTCCGGAAGGTTCTTTAAGAACTTTATCTATAATACCATATTCCTTTAGATCACCAGCAGTTATTTTCATTATTTCTGCAGCTTCCTTGGCACGGCTGGCATCCTTCCATAGTATACTTGCAAATCCTTCAGGAGATAGTATTGAGTATATGGAGTTCTCAAGCATCCAAACCTTATCTGCCACCGCAAAGGCCAAAGCACCACCACTTCCACCTTCTCCTATTACTATGGTTATAATAGGAACCTTTAAACTTGACATTTCCATAAGGTTTTTTGCTATAGCTTCTCCCTGTCCTCTTTCTTCTGCACCTGTGCCACAAAAAGCTCCCGGTGTATCCACAAAGCATAAAATAGGTCTATTGAACTTTTCTGCCTGTTTCATAAGTCTTAAGCCTTTTCTGTAACCTTCTGGATGGGGAGAGCCAAAGTTTCTTTTTATGTTTTCTGTGGTATTTCTTCCTTTTTGATGTGCTACTATAGTTATAGGATCTCCATTCAATAAAGCAATTCCCCCTACTACAGAAGGATCATCTCCAAAATATCTATCTCCATGAAACTCTACAAAAGAGTCAAATATTTTCTCAATATAATCAAGTGCTGTAGGTCTTTCAATCATTCTTGCTAAGGATAATCTTTCCCATGCAGTTTTATTGTCAAGCTTCTTACTTATCATTTGCTGTACTTTTTCTAATTTCTCCATACCAACAGCTCCCCTTCTTTACAATATAAATCAATACCTACTTCTATTATGAATTAGTAGAATTTTCTTTAATGTATTCTTTAAATCATTTCTAGAAACTATCTTATCTATAAATCCATGCTCTAGTAAAAATTCTGCCTTTTGGAAGCCCTCTGGCAGCTTTTGTCTTATGGTCTGCTCTATAACTCTCTTTCCAGCAAAACCAATCAAAGCTTTTGGTTCTGATAAAATAATATCTCCAAGCATGGCAAAGCTCGCTGTAACACCACCAGTAGTAGGATCTGTTAATACAGTAATATATAATAGTCCTTCTTTATCTAATTTACTAAGTGCTGCACTTACCTTAGCCATCTGCATAAGTGAAAACATTCCTTCTTGCATTCTAGCTCCACCTGAAGTCGTAAATATAATTAAAGGAAGCTTTAGTTCTATTGACTTTTCAACAGCTCTTGTAATTTTTTCACCTACTACAGATCCCATACTTCCCATCATAAAGAAACTGTCCATAACACAGATTACAATCTGTTCTCCAAAAATATCTCCTGTCCCTGTTATCACAGCTTCATTAATGTTTGTATTCCTATTCATTTTTTGAATTTTTTCTTCGTATCCTTCAAATGCTATAGGATTAGCTGTCTTCATGCCTTTATCAAATTCTACAAAGGTATCTTTATCTATTATAAGGTTAATTCTCTCTTTAGCAGTTAGTCTAAAATGGTGGTTGCACTTACTACATATTCTGTTATTGTCCTCAAGGTCACTTTTATATAGTACTTCTCCACACCCATCACATTTTACCCACATTCCATCTGGAATACTAGGCTTTTTATCTACTTCCTCATTTCTTCGAAGTGATTCTTGGCTTACTGTAATATATTTTGTCTTTTTAAAAAACTTATTTAACAACTTAGCTCACCTCCAGTCAGGAATCCATAGAAAGCTTGCTATGAAATCTTGAAACTTTTCTCTATAAATTTAGTATCATAATTCCCTTTTATAAACGCTTCACTATTTATAAGCTCAAATTGAAAATCTATATTAGTATGAACTCCTTCTATTAAAAATTCTCCTAATGCTCTTCTCATTTTACATATAGCTTCTTCTCTGTTTTTTCCATGTACTATAAGCTTTGCTATCATTGAATCATAATAAGGAGGTATCACATATCCAGAATACACTGAACTGTCAATTCTTACATTAAATCCACCAGGTAAGTATAAATCTTCTATCTTTCCAGGTGAAGGCATAAAACCTCTGTTTACATCTTCTGCATTTATCCTGCACTCTATAGAATGACCATTTAATACTACATCTTCTTGTGTAAAATCTAACTTTTCTCCAGCTGCTATCTTAATTTGCTCTTTTATTAAGTCTATTCCTGTAATCATTTCAGTTATAGGGTGCTCTACCTGGATTCGAGTATTCATCTCCATAAAATAGAACTTATTGTTTTTGTCTAATAAAAACTCTATAGTCCCTGCATTATTATAATTTACAGCCTTAGCTGCTCTTACTGCAGTTTCTCCCATAGTTTTTCTAAGTTCTTCTGTCATAATAGGACATGGAGCCTCTTCTAAAACCTTCTGATTTCTTCTTTGCATTGAACAGTCTCTTTCTCCTAAATACACGATATTACCAAAACTATCCCCTAATATCTGAATTTCCACGTGCTTTGGATTTTCTATGAATTTCTCCATATATATGGTTTCATCACCAAAGGCAGCCTTTGCTTCAGCTCTAGCATTTTCGTAAGACTTTATAAGTTCACTTTCCTCGTTAACTATTCTTATTCCTCTTCCGCCGCCTCCAGCAGAAGCTTTAATCATTACAGGGTAACCTATTTGTCTAGCAATTGCTATTAGTTCCTTTTCATCCTCTATTACACCCTTTGATCCAGGAACAACAGGCACTTCTGCTTTAATCATTATTTCTCTTGCATTAGATTTGTTTCCCATGTTCTCAATACATTCTGGATCTGGTCCTATAAATGTTATATTGCATTCCTTACACATCTTTGCAAATTTACTATTCTCAGATAAAAATCCAAATCCAGGATGAATAGCTTGTGCCCCTGTTAAAACGGTAGCACTTATTATATTTTGTATATTTAAATAGCTATCCTTTGCAGCAGGTGGCCCAATACAGACAGCTTCATCTGCCATCTGAGTATGTATGGCATCTTTATCTGCTTCTGAATAAACTGCTACAGTCTCTATTCCCATTTCTCTGCAGGCTCTTATTATTCTAACTGCTATTTCCCCTCTATTTGCAATTAATATTTTATTAAACACTTTTAAATCTCCACTCCCAGCACTTTAGTTTTTATCGCCTATCATAAACATTATTTCTGCCTCAGCAGCCTTCTTGTCATCTACATAAGCTACTGCATTTCCAATGCCTGCTGGTCCTTTAATCTTTATAATCTCTACTTCTAATCTTAAAGTATCACCAGGTACTACTTTCTTTCTAAATTTTGCTTTATTTATACCACCAAAGAAGGCAATTTTACCCTTAAATCTTTCCTCACTTAGAATAGCTACTGCTCCTGCTTGAGCTAAAGCTTCTATAATAAGTACTCCAGGCATAACTGGTTCTTCAGGAAAATGACCTTGAAAGAAATACTCGTTCATTGTTACATTTTTATAGGCAGTAACTTTTTTACCTGGCTCCATATAAGTCACCTTATCTATTAGTAAGAAAGGATATCTATGAGGAATGATTTTTTGTATTTCTTTTATGCTATAATTAACAGTAAAATCTGTATTCTCCATTTTAATTTCTCCTAAATGCTATAATAATTTACTATTGGGCTTTTATTTTGAACATTAATTGACCATACTCAACCATTTGCTCATTTTCTACCAATACCTCTACCACTTCTCCATCTATTTCACTTTGAATTTCATTCATAAGCTTCATAGCTTCTATAATGCAGAGGGTATCTCCTTTTTTAACCTTTGTACCAACCTTTGCGTAAGGAGGCTTATCAGGACCAGAAGAAGCATAAAAAGTTCCAACTATAGGTGATGCTACTTCTACTAAATTTTCATCTACATTCTTTGCATTAGTATCTTCTACATATTCTTTTTTAATTTCTGTTACTTCTTCTTTTTGTAGTTCCCTTCTAGAGTTTATTTTATCCTCTATAATCTCTTTTTCAGGACTATTTTGTTCCTCTGTTTCAAGCTTTGACTGTATTATTGGCTGTCTTGAGAAGTCTTCTTCTCCTTCTTTTCTCATAACTATAGAGATTCCATGCCAGTTAACTTCTAGATAACCTAATTTAGAGTCGTCCATAGTTTTTATCATATCTTGAATCGCTTTAAAATCCATATTACTCACTCCACTTTTTTAATAAAATTACTGCATTATGGCCTCCGAACCCAAGGGAATTAGACATAGCATAGTTAACCTTCGCTGCTCTTCCCTTATTAGGTACATAGTCAAGATCACACTCTTCGTCTGGTACTTCATATCCAACTGTTGGAGGAACAAAGTCTTCCTCTAGAGACTTGATACATACTATAGCTTCTATAGCTCCTGCAGCTCCTAATAAGTGACCTGTCATTGATTTTGTAGAACTTATCGGTATATTTCTTGCAAATTCTCCAAACACCATTTTTATTGCACCAGTTTCTGATTTATCATTAACTTCAGTACTAGTTCCATGTGCATTTATATAAGATACTTCTTCTTTGCTTATTCCAGCTTCCTTTATAGCAAGCTCCATAGCCTTTGCAGCACCTTGTGGATCTGATGCAGTTATATGATATGCATCACAAGTTGAGCCATATCCAACTACTTCGGCATATATAGTTGCTCCTCTTTTTTGTGCATGTTCAAGAGATTCTAATACCAATATTCCTGCTCCCTCTCCCATAATAAATCCATTTCTCTCCTTATCAAAAGGAATTGATGCTCTATTAGGATCTGTGCTTCTAGATAAAGCTGTTAACGAAGTGAAACCTGCTATAGATAATGGAGTAATTGATGCTTCTGTTCCACCAGCTATCATTATATCTGCTAAATCATTTTGAATAGTACGATATGCCTCTCCTATAGAGTTTGTTCCTGTAGCACAAGCAGTAACTACTGTTGAGCATATTGCTTTAGCTCCAAATCTAATTGCTATATTACCTGCAGCCATATTACCTATAATCATAGGTATAAATAGTGGCTGAACTCTTCCAGGTCCCTTTTCTAGAAGTTTTGTTTGCTCTTTTTCTATAGTTCCTATACCACCAATTCCTGAACCAACAATAACTCCAAATCTATCTTGATTTATATTTTCTAAATCTAATTTAGAATTTTCTACCGCTTGAACAGCTGAAGCTAATGCAAATTGACAAAATGTATCCATTCTCTTAGCTTCTTTTTTATCAATATATTTTATAGGGTCAAAATCTTTAACTTCAGCAGCAAGTTTTGCCTTAAAGTTTTCTGTATCAAAAGATTTTATAAAATCTATACCATGAACTCCACTTTTTATATTATTCCAGAATGTTTCTACGTCGTTTCCTACCGGGGTTACTGCTCCTAATCCTGTAACAACTACTCTTCTTTTCATAAACAATTCACCAACCCTTAATTAAATTTATATTACCATCCCGCCATCTACGTGTATTACTTGACCTGTGATATAGTCTGAATTTGAGGAAGCTAAAAACGCTACTGCATTTGCTACATCCTCAGCTCTACCAAATTTCTTTAAAGGTATATTATTTAAAGTGCTCTCTTTTACCTTATCTGATAAAACTTCTGTCATATCCGTTTGAATGAAACCAGGTGCTACAGCATTTACATTAATTCCTCTTGAAGCAAGTTCTCTAGCAGCGGTCTTAGTCATACCTATCAATCCTGCTTTTGCTGCTGAATAGTTAACTTGACCAGCATTACCTGATACACCAACAACAGAAGATATGTTTATGATCCTTCCACCCTTTTGTTTAACCATTATAGGTGTTACGTGTCTTAAACAGTTAAATGCACCCTTTAGGTTTACTTCTATAACCTTGTCAAAATCCTCTTCCTTCATTCTCATTATTAATCCATCTTTTGTTATACCTGCATTATTAACAAGTATGTCTATAGTACCAAAAGTCTCTAAAGCCTTTTTCATAATACCTTCCGCCTCTGAAAAAATGCTTACATCCCCTTGGATTGCTATAGCTTTACTTCCTTTTTCACTTATTTCTTTTACCAATTCTTCAATAGAACTTGAATTACTTCTATAATTAATAACTATATTTGCTCCTAACTCTGCTAATCTTAAAGCTATAGCTTTACCAATACCACGACTTGCCCCTGTTACTACAGCTGTTTTTCCCTTCAAACTTTCCATACTTCCTTCTCCATTCTATTTTCCCAGTTTCTCTAAAGTGTTCTCTAAAGACTTTAGATCCTGAACATTTAAAATAACCGCTTTTCTATTTATCTTTTTAACAAATCCACTTAAAGCTTTACCAGGTCCTATCTCTATAAAAGTATCTACTCCCATGTCCATCATGGTTCTTATGCTCTTTTCAAATAATACAGAGCTCATTACTTGTCGCTTTAAATATGGTTTTATATCTTCTTTGCTATCTATAATTTCTCCTGTAACATTAGTTATTACAGGAATATCTAAATTTTTAATTACAATATGGTCTAATTCTTTCTCTAGCTTATCCGCTGCAGGCTTTAGCATTGATGTGTGAAATGGGCCACTTACAGAAAGCATTACAGTTTTTAAAGCTCCCTTTTCCTTAGCCTTTTCACAGGCAGCCTCTACAGCCTTCACTTCACCAGCAATTACTATTTGTCCTGGACAGTTTAGGTTAGCAGGTTCAACTACACCCAGATTGGAACATTCATTACAGACTTCTCTTATCTTTTCCTCATCTACACCAAGTACTGCTGCCATAGCACCAATTCCCTGTGGCACTGCTTCCTGCATGTATCTTCCTCTCTTTTTTACTAACTTAACTGCCTCTTGAAATTCCAGTACACCACTATAAACTAATGCAGAATATTCACCTAGGCTTAATCCTGCAGTAACATCAGCCTTTATCCCTTTACTCTCCAAAGCCTTAAGTACAGCTATACTTACAGTTAATATAGCTGGCTGTGTATTTTCTGTGCTATTTAAGTCCTCTTCAGGGCCTTCAAAGCATATTTTACTTATAGGAAATCCTAAAGCTGTATCTGCTTCCTGAAAAACCTTTCTACATTCATCTATATTTTCATATAATTCTTTTCCCATGCCTACATATTGTGCCCCTTGACCTGAGAATAAAAATGCTATCTTACCCATATCTTCCTCCAAGATTATCCTATTTGGAATATCTTTTCTACTCTTCTTAAGTTTATTTCTGCTTCATTAAATATCTCTTCTATTATATCACTACAGCTCTGCTCTTTGCCAATTAATCCTGCAATCTGACCAGCCATTACAGAACCATTATCTATATCACCTTCACGAGCAGCCTTTGAAAGTGCACCTCTTCCAAGTTCCTCATATCTTTCTAATGCTGCTCCCTCTTTTTCTAGTAATTGAAATTGTCTAGTTAGTTTATTTCTTATAACACGTACAGGGTGGCCTGTAGGTCTACCTGTAACCTGTGTATCTATATCCTTTGCGCTTATTACTCTTTTCTTATAGTTATCATGAACTGTACACTCATGAGCAACTAAAAATCTTGTTCCAACTTGTATTCCTGAAGCTCCTAACATAAATGCTGCTGCTGCTCCTCTTCCATCGCCTATACCACCAGCTGCTATTACAGGAATATTTACAGCATCAACAACCTGAGGAACTAAAGCCATTGTAGTAAGCTCTCCCACGTGTCCACCAGATTCACATCCCTCTGCTATAACAGCATCTACGCCTGCTCTCTCCATTCTCTTAGCTAATGCTACTGAAGGAACAACTGGTATAACTTTGATATCATGTTGTTTCCACATTTCTATATACTTACCTGGATTACCGGCTCCAGTAGTTACAACTTTTACTCCTTCTTCACATACAAGCTTTGCTATTGCCTCTGCAGTTTCACCTAGAAGCATTATGTTTACTCCAAAAGGTTTATCTGTCAAACTTTTAGCCTTTCTTATTTCATCTCTTACCCAATCTACAGGAGCATTTCCTGTAATAATACCAAGTCCTCCTGCATTTGATACTCCAGCTGCTAAAGAACTATCTGCAATCCAAGCCATTCCTCCTTGGATAATAGGATATTTTATTCCAACCATATCAGAAAACGTGGAATTAATCATAATTCATCCTCCTGCCTCTCAATAATAAACTAATCTTCTATCACTCAACACTACTTTCTATTGTTCAATATTATCCTCAACAAACTTCACTGCTTCACTTACAGTTTTAATTGCTTCTGCATCTTCTATCTGAAGCCCAAATTCTTCTTCTATCTCTATTATTATCTGAAAAAGATCTAATGAATCTACCCCAAGTTCCTCGAAAGAAGTATCCATAGTTATGTCATTTTCATCTAATCCTAATTGTTCTGCCATAATTTTTTTTATTTTTTCAAATACCATTTTTCTTTCCTCCATACAATATATTTACCATTCAACTATTAAACCACCATAGGTCAATCCACCACCAAAACCGATTAGTAGAATTTTATCCCCTGATTGTAGTAAATTTTTTTGTACCATATCATCCAACGCTATGCCAACGCTAGCCGCTGATGTATTTCCAAACTTATCTAAGTTCAAGTAAAATTTCTCCTCACTTACACCTAGTCTTTTAGCAGCCGACTCTATTATTCTAAAGTTGGCTTGATGAGGCACTATATACTTTATGTCTTTTAAAGAGTATGTTGTGTCCTTTAAAAGCTCTTCTACACCCTGTACTATAATTTTAACTCCAAACTTAAATATCTCTTTACCATCCATAGTTATTGCGTTATCTATGTCACCCATAGTCTCTTTACTATCTATATATGGATTCTTTACAGGTACTGCGTTACAAGTTAGAAACTTTCCTTTACTGCCATCTGAGCCTCTATAAATAGAAAGAATACCTTCTACATCAGATTCTTTTAAAACAGCTGCTGATGCACCATCACCAAATAACACACAAGTATTCCTATCCTTCCAATTAAGAACCTTTGAAAGAGTTTCTGCACCTATGACCAATGCAGTTTTTACACTCCCTGTTCTTATAAATTGAGTAGCTATATCTATGCCATAAACAAAGCCAGAACAAGCTGCTGATATATCAAAACAGGTAGCGTTTATAGCCTTAATATTGTCCTGAACTATACATGCTGTAGAAGGAATAAAACTATCAGGTGTTGCTGTGGCTAAAATAATCAAATCTATATCTTCAGCCTTTACTCCTGCATTCTCTATAGCTTTTAGCGCTGCCTTTGAAGCCATATGAGATGTATCTTCCCCTTCTGATATTCTTCTTTCCCTTATGCCCGTTCTACTGCTTATCCATTCATCACTAGTATCTACAATACAGGATAGTTCTTCATTAGTTACTATTTTTTCTGGCACATAACTTCCTGTACCTATAATGCGAACCTTATTCATCCTCTATCTCCTTTAAGCTATGCTTTAAATTATATTTTTCCTTAAAAAAATCATTCAATTTTTCTAAAGCTTTAACTAAGATATCCTCTTCATATTCTGTAAGTCCCTCTATAGTCGCTTTAATCATATCTGAATGAAACTTTTTATGAATTCTATAGGCAAGTTTTCCTTTCTTAGTTAACTGTATGTGAACTATTCTTCGGTCTTCTTCACTTCTTTTTCTTCCCACATAACCCTTCTTAACTAAGTTACCTATTGCTGTTGTAAGAGTTCCCAATGTTATATTAAGAGCGCTGGAAACTTCAGTCATTGTCCTCGGTTTATACATTCCTATTGCTTCAATAGTATGCATTTCTGTAACTGATAAATCATTGAACGCACCGGCTTGAAGCGCTTTTTGCTCTATTTCTAGTATGTCATTGAAGGTATCTACTAAAAGTTCATTTAAAATAGTTATACATTTACTCAACGGAATCACCACTTTAATCTTTAAAGTCCTTTCTGTAAATACTTTTCAGCATCTCCAACTAACTCACTGATTAAATCTTTTACGGTAGTAATTTTGTCTATTTTATAAGCACTGCTTCCTACAAATATAAGCCCTTGTTCAACATTACCTTTTACAGCTTCAATCAATGCTTTAGAAATACAATAAGGAGTATCCTTCGGGTTGCACTTTTTTAAGCAATTATAGCACTTGTCAGGTTTGATTCTCTCTTTTTCTACATGATCAATGAAATTATTTTTTACAGCTCTTCCTGGTAAACCTACAGGGCTTCTTATTATTTTAATATTGCTCTCATCTGAGTTAACATAAGCTTTTTTATAATTTATATCGGCGTCACATTCCTCAGTTGCAACAAAACGTGTAGCCATTTGTACACCTGCTGCTCCAAGTTTTAAAAATTCAGCAATGTCTTCACCAGTATAAATTCCCCCTGCTGCCACAACAGGAATTTTCTTTCCATACTCCTCCTCAAAAGGCTTTAAAGCCTCTATTACCTCTGGAACTATGTCTTTTAAGGAACTTTTGCCACTGCCTAATTGTTCTAAATCAAATCCTAAGTGGCCACCTGCCTCTGGTCCCTCTACTATAACGACATCCGGAATTCTAGAGTACTTTTTAGTCCATTGCTTAGTGATAACCATAGCTGCCTTACCTGAGGAGACTATAGGAGCTATCTTTGTGTTACTTCCTTCAACAAGCTTAGGTAATGATAAAGGAAGTCCTGCACCTGAAATTATTATATCAACTTGCTCTTCTACACAAGCTTTTACCATATCATCATAATTTGTAATGGCAACCATAAGATTTACTCCTAATATACCTTTAGGACTTATCTCTCTTGCCTTTCTAATTTCTTTTTTTAACGCTCTAATATTCGCTTCTTTAGTATTAGTTTCAAAATCTGGCTCCCTGTATCCTATTTGGACTCCAGATATAACACCAATACCACCTTCATTTGCTACTGCTGATGAGAGTTTCCATCCAGATACTCCTACGCCCATTCCACCTTGAATGATAGGTACTTCTGCCTTTAACTCCCCAATAATTAATGGAGGTAGTTTCATTTAATCGTCCCCTTTAAAATTATTTTTGATAATCAAATATTTTGATAATCAAAGTATATAGGAAAATGTTTTTTATGTCAACATAATTTCATAAAAAGGAATTATTTCAAAAATATTACATTAATAAAAGTATCTTCGATAGTCAACTTAAACTACCTAGGATACTTTTATTAATATTAAAATACATCAATTATTTTATGTATGCTAGAGGATTCTTCGGTACGCCTTCAACTCTTACCTCAAAATGTACATGTGGTCCTGTACTTCTTCCTGTACTTCCAACTTCCCCTATCTTTTCACCACTTTTTACATACTGCCCTTCTTTTACACTTATTTTACTGCAGTGACCGTAAAATGTTTGTATCCCGGATTCATGCTCTATTTTTATAATATTGCCATATCCATTTTCCCATCCAGCATAATATACTTTACCATCCATTGCTGCATGTATAGGATCGCCCATAGGAGACCCTATATCTATTCCATTATGCATCTTTCCCCATCTTGCACCAAAGCTCGAAGTTATAACTCCTCTGGATGGAGTCTGCATTATATTAGTTAATGATGAGGATCTAGAAGGTCTTACATTTTGTGATTTATCCTTATCACTTTCCTTTGAAAATGCTATTATAGATGAATTTTTACTTTCTTTTAGATTATTAACAATTTCCTGTACAGTTTGTAACTGAGATATAGTAACATTTTGCTTAATATAGGTAACTTTACTTTTTAGCCTGAACTTTTCACCACTACTTCCTTGTGAATATGTATCTTTAATAGTGTCTAAAACCTTTTTCATCTCTTCCTCACTAGCAAGAATGCCTACTGGTTTCCCGTCAGACTTCATTAAAAATGCTGATATAGTAGTATTACTAACCTTTACAATATCTTTTCTAAGTTCATTTTTATCCTTTAATTTATAATCACTTATCCATAACACATTTTTAAAGTTTATCTGATCATTAAAATGAAACTTTCCGTATCTTTTTTCTATTTCCTTTTCAATTCCATTTTTCACATCATAAAAATCTTGTTTATTTTTTATGTAAGCCAAATGTTTATTATTTATATAGACCTCATAGGCGTATGGCCTGTTATAATATATATATTGTAGAGTTACAACAGTAGTCATAATAATAGCTAAAATTACTGATACAATTTTAGCTTTGTGTTTCCATAACAAATTAATCAATCCCTTCCATATAGTTACACTTTACAGTCACTTTTTTATTTTTTCCCTTACTGTAAAAAATATACATAATTAAAAGGGGTTTTTTCATTGTTATACTTTTTTTATTTTGATATAATTACTTAATAGTAACTATTTTAAATAGCTAAACTTAATTGAAGGTAGGTTTTAAAAATATGAGTACTTTTGTTTTTAAAAGTAGGAGTTCAAATTATACTCCAGTAAGTAATATTTTTATAGATAAATTTATGCCAAAAGCCCGAGGAGAGTTCGTTAAAGTGTACCTTCTGGGGCTAAAATATTGTGTTTCTGGTGAGTTAGGGGTAAGTTCTCAGATTATGGCAGGAGTGCTTCATCTTCTAGAAACTGACGTAGTAAATGCATGGAATTATTGGAATGAGCAAAACATCATTAGAATGGTCGCCATTGATAATATGGGGAATTACAATATAGAATTCTTAGACTTAACTGATGTCCCCGAAGATAAGGGTGAAAATATAAATTTACTAGAAGAACTAAATAAAAATTCAACTAAAGATATGCTTCAAGATATAGAAAAACTTCTTGGTAGACCCCTTTCCTCAAAAGAAATGACTATGTACATAGGATGGCTAAAAGACTTTGATTTCTCGCCTGAGATTATACTTCTTTTAATTCAATACTGTGCTTCAAAAGGAAAAACTGATTGTAGGTACATTGAAAAAATAGCTATTGCCTGGTTTGATTCTAAAATCAAAACAGTAGATGATGCTCAAAGTTTTATAAAAAAACATGAGGATAAATGGGTTAAAATCAGAAAAATACTAAATTATCTAGGTATAAAAGACGCTGAAATAATGAAACCTCAAGAAGAAATGTTAGATAAATGGATTAACTCTTATGGTTTCCCTTTAGAATTGATATTTAAAGCCTGTGATATATGCTTTCAAAGAATAAATAAAGCGGACTTTAAGTATATTGACGGAATTTTGGGAAGTTGGTATAAAGATAAGATCACAACAGTTGAAGATGTTGATAAAAAGGATGTAAAAAAGGCTAATCGCACTAATAACAATAGCAGCTCATTTAAAAACAATAATTACAATAAAGCTGCAAATAGCACATTTAATAACTTTAAGCATAGAGACTATGACTTCGACGATTTAGAGAAAAAATTGTTAGGATGGGATAAAAATGATTAAAGGCTACCACTCTAATATTATGAAGATATATGAATCTATAAGAACTGCAGAGGAAAACTCATTAAAATCCAGACGGGAGGAAATAAACAAAAAACTTCCGCAGGTTTTAGAATTAGAAAGAGAAATAGGCAAACTCTCTGTCCATCTGTCTATCAGCATACTAAATAGTAACTTAAAAAATAAGGATGAGTACCTGAAAGGCATAAAGGAAAAAATTGTAGACCTTAGAGTAAAAAAGTCTGAACTTCTAGTAAGTAACCATTATCCAATAGATTATTTAGAAATGAATTATAGATGTACTAAATGTAAGGATACAGGCTTTATTGAAACTAAAAAATGTACCTGTTATAAACAAAAGCTTGTAGAGTTGTATTATGATAACTCTGAATTAAAAACTATACTAAGGAAAAGTAACTTTGACAACTTTAACTTTGAACTTTATTCCTCTAGAAGAAATGAGAATGAACACATAAGTCCTAGAAAAAATATTGAAGAAATAGTTTATAATGTGTCCTGGAGGTTTATAGAGAACTTTTCTTCTTCTAATGAAAACCTTCTATTCTACGGAAACCCAGGAACAGGTAAATCCTTCTTATCAAACTGCATTGCTAAGGAAATTTTAGATAGGGGATTCTTAGTTGTTTATAGGACCGCAGATTCTTTAATTCAAGACTTAAGACGTGTAAGATTTGATAATGATACAGGGCTAGAAGATCTACTTATAAACTGCGACTTATTGATTATTGATGATTTAGGTTCTGAGCAAATTACTGATTTCTCCAAAACAGAATTATTTAATCTATTAAATCGAAGATTACTAAAAGGAAATAAGATGCTTGTTTCTACAAATTGTAATTTGGAAGAAATCTTAAAATTATATTCTGAAAGAATTTCATCAAGACTATTGGGCGAATTTACTTTGTGTAAATTTTTAGGAGAAGATATAAGAATTTATCAAAATATAAAAAACAAGAAATATTAAAAGTTAATCTAGGAACTGTATATAGTAAAATCTGTTTTAAGCTAAAGTAGTAAAAGCACTATCTCATCTAATGTTGATAGTGCTTTTACTATTTTAGCTTAACTATATAGTAAATACATATTTTTATAAAGCAAAAACTGCACAATTAATATTGTGCAGTTTTGGTGCTGGCAGCAAGAATCGAACTCGCGACCTACTGATTACAAGTCAGTTGCTCTACCTGCTGAGCTATGCCAGCAAATTTTATGGCGACCCAGAAGGGACTCGAACCCTCGACCTCCGGCGTGACAGGCCGGCACTCTAACCAACTGAGCCACTGGGCCATATTTG
>NZ_JARUJP010000010.1:0-141617 GCF_033659955.1 Clostridium tanneri | reverse complement strand
GCTAAGTTACACCAAATAATGGTTAATATCTACAACAACTGTAAGTCAGCTTCAGAAGACTATGGCTTTGGATACAACTTAGTTGCTGGTGCTAACATCGCTGGTTTCGTAAAAGTTGCTGAAGCTATGCACCAACAAGGAAACTACTAAAATATACTTTACTCATATTAAAAACCTCTGTGATTTTCACAGAGGTTTTTCCAATTGTTCATATCTTTTGTTACTTTATCAAAAATAAAATAAAACTTTCTAATCAAAAAAGTACTTATTAGTATTGAATGCTTTTTAGACAGAGCCCTTTTGCTTGAGCTATTGGCCCAGCCTCTGATCTTTTCTTCTCCTTTAATATTCTCTCAACATCTGCTGGCTTAAGATTGCCTTTTCCCACTTCTAAAAGAGTTCCTGTAATTATTCTTACCATATTTAATAAGAAACTATTTCCATTTACCTCTAATTCTATCATTCCATCCTTTTCTGTTATATCTATATAATTGATAGTCCTAATAGTAGATTTAGTATTAGGCTTTAAGCTAGTAAAGCTCTGAAAATCATGAGTTCCAACTAAAAGTTCTGCTGCATTTCGCATTTGTTCTAAGTCAAGCTCTTCATCAGTATGGTATACATATTTTCTATTGAACACATTTCTAAATTTATTATTATTTATTCTATATATGTAAGTCTTAGATTTAACATTATATCTTGCATGAAACCTTTCTGTTGTATCTTTCATAGACTTTACTACTATATCTTCAGGTAAAAATTCATACAAATAATCTAGCATAAAT
This sequence comes from Clostridium tanneri, assembly GCF_033659955.1. Taxonomy (NCBI): domain Bacteria; kingdom Bacillati; phylum Bacillota; class Clostridia; order Eubacteriales; family Clostridiaceae; genus Clostridium; species Clostridium tanneri. Next base: position 140,832 of record NZ_JARUJP010000010.1, on the reverse strand, counting down.
TCTGTAGTAAATGTACCTTCAGTATGAAAGTTAGCTATATAATTTTCTGCATGTACTCCGGAATCTGTTCTCCCGCAGCCTATTACCTGAATATCTTCCCCTGTCATTTTAGACAACACACTTTCTATTTTTTCCTGTATTGTTGGAATGCCATCCTTTTGTTTTTGCCATCCCTTATATCTAGTTCCATCATATTCTATTGATATTTTTAAGTTTCTCATTCAGTAGCACCTTCCTTATCATATCTATTACACATCTTTATAACTCTTAACATTATAGCACATATTGTAGAAAAAGGTGTCTTAAATAATGGATATATATTGGCTATTACAAATATTATACAATTTCAGCACTACTTTAATCTTTTTTAGCTATACCCCCTAAAATCGCAGCTTCTTTTCGTATAAATATATATAGCATATTATAATCATAATACTATTTGTCGAATTATACTGGACAACTTAGCTATAAAAATCTTTTTTAGATCTGAAGGGAGAAACCTTAATGAATTTTTTTTTAAACTCTAAAGACATAGGAATCGATTTAGGAACATCAAATACTTTATTATATATAAAAGGAAAAGGCATTTCATTATTAGAACCTTCTGTAGTAGCAGTAAATGCAAAAAACAATCAAATTTTAGCTGTTGGATCTGATGCTAAGAAAATGATAGGTAGAACACCTGGTAATATTGTTACTATAAGTCCATTAAAGGATGGTGTTATTGCCAATTTAGATATAACCCAACAAATGTTAAAAAAGTTTATTGGTAAAGTTTTTAGTAAAGGCAGCTTTAAAAGTTCTAATATTATAATCTGTCATCCTACAGGCATTACCGAAGTGGAAAAAAGAGTGCTTAACGATGCAACAAGTTACGCTGGAAAAGGTAAGGTCATACTAATCGAGCAGCCTGTAGCAGCTGCAATAGGTGCTGGTCTTCCTGTAAGCGAACCTATTGGTAGTATGATAGTGGATATAGGAGGCGGTACTACGGAAGTTTCCGTTATTTCTCTTGGCGGCATTGTAACCAGTCAAAGTTTAAGAGTTGCTGGAGATGAATTAGATGATGCAATTATAAATTATGTAAAAAAGCAATTTAACTTGTTTATAGGACAGATAACTGCAGAAAAGATAAAAATTGAACTTGGATCTGTATTTGCTGAGGAAAAGGATGAGTTAAAAGAAATGCAAATAAGTGGACGAGACTTAATATCTGGACTTCCAAGAGCTGTTACTATTACTAATAAAGAGATACGAGAAATATTACAGGAGCCAGTGTCTTTTGTCATTGATGCAATTAAATCTACTATTGAGCAAACAGCACCTGAATTAGCAGCAGACATAATGGATAACGGCATAATGCTTTCTGGCGGAGGAGCACTACTAAAGGGTTTAGATAAACTTATACATAGTGAATTACATATACCTGTTCACATTGCAGAACATCCTATTGAGTCTGTAGTTATTGGTGCCGGAAAATGCCTAGACACAATGAATAAAATTAAAGAGACAAAGACACCACTAAACTTATTATAGTCGTTGAAAACTCATTTTAAATAAGATGTAGAGGAAGAATAAATGCTTTTTATATTTATTCTTCCTCTACAATAAGTACATCGTTAAATCTCACCATTTATATTATTAGTAAATATCCTTCAAATAATATATACTCTCCTGTTCCCTTTTATTTCATTATCTTTCTAAGTAAAGCTACCTTTCCTCTATTATAAGGCGGAAAGATAAACTTAAAATTAATTTTTGTGCTTTTCTTTAAAACGCTCTTAATGTGGGAAAAGGTTTCAAAACTCTTTCTACCATGATAAGATCCTAAGCCTGCTGTACCAACTCCTCCAAAGGGTAGAAATGGACTAGCTAAGTGGGTCATTGTATCGTTAACACAGCCTCCACCATAAGATATACCTTGAATAGTCTTTTCCTCAATCTTCTTATCCTCTGTAAATACATAAAGCGCTAGAGGCTTTGGTCTACTGTTTATTTTTATAATGACATCATCTAGATTCTCATAGGTTAAAACAGGAAGTATTGGTCCAAATATCTCTTCTTCCATAACCTTATCTTCCCATTTAACATTATCCATAATTGTAGGATGGATATATAAATCTTCTATATCGTAATCTCCTCCAAAAACAGTTTTATTTTTATCAATTAATCCAATTAGTCTGCTCATCTGCTTCTCATTTACGATTCTTCCATAATCCCTGCTAGTTTTAGGGTTGTTGCCATAAAAGACTTTTATCTTTTTAATCATTTTAGATATCAGCTCTTCCCTAACCTCTCTGTGAACAAGTATATAATCTGGTGCCACACAGGTTTGACCAACATTCATAAATTTTCCCCAAACTATTCTTTGCGCTGCAATTTCTATATTAGCATCCTTATGTACAATAGTTGGACTTTTCCCTCCTAACTCAAGGGTCACCGGAACAAGATTTTTAGCAGCTGCTTCCATAACTATCTTTCCTACATTAATACTGCCAGTAAAAAATATATAGTCAAAGGGAGAATTAATCAAAGCTGCAGTAGTTTCCTTACCTCCTTCTATTACTTTTATATATCTTTCATCAAAATTTTCTCTTATTAGTTTAACTACTACCTTTGAAACATTTGTTGTGAATTCAGAGGGTTTTATTACTACACAATTCCCTGCAGATATGGCCCCTATAAGGGGCTCAATCACTAGTTGAAAGGGATAATTGAAAGGTCCCACTATTAATACGGATCCATAAGGTTCTGAGTATATGTAACTTTTCGAGCCAAAGTGAACCCTTGGTGTTCTCACAGTTTTTACTCTTGCCCATTTCCCTAAGTTTTTAATAAAATGCCCTATACTATCATATAAATATCCTATTTCTGTAGCATAGGCTTCAAATTCTGGCTTATGTAAGTCCTTATATAGTGCATCAATTATTAACTTCTCATTTTCACTTATTCCCTTTTTAAGCTTTTTTAATTGATTTATTCTAAAATAGATATCTTTTGTTTTTCCTTCATAGAAATACTTTTTTTGTTCCTCTAAAGTATTTAATACTTCTTCCATATCCAACTTTTATTCCTCCTATCTTATCTTATATTATACTACTACAATAATTTTTATTATAATTTCTGGTTGTACTTAATAGATTAATATAAGAGTATCTTCATTATTTATTATCAAAATAAAATCCAATTATTTTCCAATCCCTTTAGAAGGAGAATAATTATAAAATCACGAATGATTAATAAAAAAATAGGAATTCTATTTAGTGATAGAATTAATTAAAACAAAATATAATTAGACAGAAATAAAAAGTAAATATAAGATTAATTTAAAATTTCAAGGAGGCAAAGCTATGGGAAGTAAAGCACTAGAAAGATTTCTAACAGAAAACTTAAACGACTTAAAAAGTAAGGGTCTTTATAACGAAATAAATACAGTAATAGGTGCCAATGGGCCAATTATTGAAGTTAACGGTAAAAGGTTAATAAACCTTTCATCAAACAACTATTTAGGCTTGGCTAATAACGAAAGAATGATAGAAGCCAGTATTAAGGCTACAGAAAAGTATGGAGTTGGTGCTGGTGCTGTAAGAACAATAAATGGAACTTTAGATATTCATGATCAATTAGAAGAAACTCTAGCAAAATTCAAACACACAGAAGCAGTTATAACCTTCCAATCAGGATTTAACTGCAATATGGGGGCTATTTCCGCTGTAATGAATAAAAATGATGCAATACTATCAGATTCATTAAACCATGCATCAATCATAGATGGCTGCCGTCTATCAGGATCTAAAGTTATCAGATTTGAACACGCTGATATGGATGAACTAAGAAAAAAAGCTAAAGAAGCTAGAGATTCAGGACAATATGAAAAAATAATGGTTATAACCGATGGAGTTTTCTCAATGGATGGAGATATAGCACCACTGCCTGAAATGGTAAAAATAGCAGATGAATTTGATTTAATAACTTACGTTGACGATGCCCATGCTTCTGGCGTACTTGGTGAAAATGGTTCCGGTTCTGCAACTCACCATAATCTAGTTGGTAAAATAGATTTCCAAATAGGAACACTATCAAAAGCTATTGGAGTAGTTGGTGGATATGTAGCAGGAACTAGAGATTTAATTGACTGGTTAAAAGTTAGAGCAAGACCATTCTTATTCTCCACTTCTATGACTCCTGGTGCAGCAGCAGCATGTATAGAAGCAATTAATATACTAAGCGAAAGCACAGAGCTTGTAGATAGATTATGGGAAAATGGAAGATATCTAAAGAAAGGCCTTCAAGAGTTAGGCTTTGATATCGGTCATAGCGAAACTCCAATTACCCCTTGCATTATTGGAGATGCTGATAAGGCTCAAGAATTTAGTAGAGAATTATTTAATGAAGGTGTTTATGCTAAATCAATAGTCTTTCCAACAGTACCATTAGGAACAGCAAGAGTAAGAAACATGCCAACAGCTGCACACACTAAGCAAATGTTAGACGATAGTTTAGAAATATACGCTAAGGTTGGAAAAAAACTAGGCATAATAAAATAAATAAGGCTTTAATATTTTAATTTAAGGAGGAAACAACATGAAAAAAATATTAGTAACAGGATCTCTAGGACAAATTGGATCAGAATTAGTTATGCATATGAGAAATATTTATGGAAATGACAATGTTATTGCAACGGATATAAGAAGAATAGAAGGTATGCCAGCAGTTGAATCTGGTCCTTTTGAAATAGTTGATGTTTTGGACTCAAAAGCTATGGCAGAAGTAGCAAAGAAACATAATGCTGATACCATAATACATCTTGCAGCCTTATTGTCAGCAGTTGCTGAAGCAAAACCAGTATTAGCTTGGGAAATTAACATGGGAGGACTATTTAATGCCCTAGAAGTAGCAAGAGAACTAAACTGCTCCTTCTTTACTCCAAGTTCAATTGGTGCCTTCGGACCTTCAACACCAAAGGTTAAAACTCCACAGGATACAATTCAACGTCCTCAAACTATGTATGGAGTTACTAAAGTGTCTGGTGAGCTTCTTTGCGACTATTACTTTAAGAGATTTGGAGTTGATACTAGAGGAGTACGTTTCCCAGGACTTATATCCTATGAAACATTACCTGGTGGCGGAACAACTGACTATGCAGTTGATATTTATTATGAAGCATTGAAAAATGGTAAATATACTTCCTTTATTGATAAAGGAACCTTCATGGATATGATGTATATGCCAGATGCCCTAAATGCTATAGTTACTCTTATGGAAGCAGATCCTAAGAAACTTATTCACAGAAACGCTTTCAACATTACAGCTATGAGCATTGAGCCAGAAATGGTAGCAGCTGAAATTAAGAAGCATATACCAAGCTTTGAAATTAATTATGATGTTGATCCAGTAAGACAAGGAATTGCTAACTCATGGCCAGATTCTATAGATGACAGTGCAGCAAGAGAAGAATGGGGCTTTAATGCAAAATATGACTTAGCACTAATGTCAAAAGATATGTTAGAAAAATTAAGAGTAAAATTAAATATTAAATAATTTAAACTAAGAAGCCTGCGGTTTATACCGCAGGTTTTATTATTTTATTTCTATGCTGTCTAAGTTTAACCTACTTAACTTTAATGCTCACAATCATGATGATTGCAAGTATTGTTAATAGAAAACTCCATTAGTTCACTTTTCTTTAGCAGTTCAATATTTTTTAATACCGTTTCATTAACAGCTCTATATACTTTTATTCCTCTTGCAGTTAATTTATTTATAGCCCCTGCACCAATACCACCAACTAAAATAGCGTCAACCTCTTCTCCTGAAAGTGCTTTCATTGGCTGGCACATTCCATGTTGATGATTTAAATCCCCGTTTTGAATTGCCTTTAATTCTTCTTTCTCTGAATCATAAATTAAGAATAATGGTGCTGTACCAAAATGATTGAACGGAACACTGTCTAACCCCTTATTTTCTTTTACTGGAACACATACTTTCATTTTTATTCCCCTTTCTAAACTTTATTTTTCTCACAACATTTATATTTATTTGCTTTGCAAGCTGCCTTACAATCCATAGGTATATCTACTGTAAATTTACAGTTACCTAAAATTTCATCACCCTTTAGCTCATTAATAAAATCCGTTAGAAGCAGTAATGCTGTCTGCTGTAAATTATAATAGACATAATACCCAACCTTTTCTCCTATAATAATTTCCGCTTCCCTAAGTATCTTTAAGTGCTGGGATACTGCCGCTTCTGAAATGTTCAAATGTCTAGAAATACCTTTTGCACAAATTTTTCTCCTTGAAAGTATAATTAATATTTTTAATCTAGTTTCATCTCCTAATGCTTTAAATATCTGTACTATATCATTCATAGATTTCTCCTATAATTTTAATTAAGCATTTCCTTAATTAAATAATACCTCACTTAACTAAGTCTGTCAACTAAATCCATTTATTCCTTATTAAAATATATAAAGGCCAATGCTCACTATTAAGCATTGGCCTTTATAATATTCAAGAATTCTTCTCTAGAGATATTTATTGCACCTAGACTTTCAAGATGTTTAGTATAAACTTGACAATCTACCAATGCAAAATTTTCTGCTTCTAATCTCTTGCAAAGAGTTATGAAGGCTGTTTTAGAAGCATTGTCCATAGTTGAAAACATTGATTCACCAAAAAAGCACTTTCCAATAACTATACCGTATAAGCCCCCTACTAATTTATCTTCATACCAGGCTTCTACAGAATGAGCAATTCCCAATTCATGAAGCTTGCAATAAGCTTCTATCATATCCTCAGTAATCCATGTACCACTTTCTTTTCTTACATTTCCACAGTTAGATATTACTTCCCTAAAGGAGGTATCAAAGGTAACTGTATACCTATTTTTCTTAAGCAGCTTTTTCATAGAATGGGAAACCTTTATATCCTTTGGATAGATAACAAACCTAGGATCTGGAGACCACCAAAGTATGGGATCTCCTTCTGAAAACCAAGGAAATATGCCATTTTTATAGGCAAGCAGTAGTCTCTCAGGAGATAAATCCCCTCCTACTGCTAAAAGTCCATCTTCCTCTGCAAGGGAGGGATGGGGAAATATTAAATCCTCTGGCAATCTAAATATAGTCATAATTAATTCCTCCAAATTTTCTATATACCTATCAATATTCCCTAAAATATATGTAAATAAAGCTTTATTCCTTTGGCTTATACCAGTTTCTAATAACTGCAGTACTCTCTTCACTTGGATAATATCTCTTATCACTACTTGTTTCACCTATAGCAAATATGGAAAAACCTAAAAACCACTGTTCCTTTTCAAAGTTTCTTCTATATGCCTCAAAACAATTTGCCTGCTCAATATTATTTACAACATCATTCTGATATGGATTCCAAGGATGTACAGAGGCACTGTTGGTTTTTGGAAAACCTAGTTCACCAAAGAAAATAGGTTTGCCCCATTTATCATGAAAGTTTTTTATTTCCTGCTTTATATTCTGTTTCCTATCGTATATTTCCGAACTTCCTATGGAGCTAGCCAAAGCTTCTATAGTATTTGTATCTCTGTCTGTAAGCTCAAAATATGCTGCAATAGAAATAAAATCTAGCTTTGAAAATAATTTATTATTCAACTTTTTTTCATAATCTACAATGGTTTCTGGTTTCCAATGGGCTGTATACCACCATCCAGTTCTGTAGGTTACCAGCCCTTTATAATATTGTCTCACGTAATCTATAGTGTCACACCAATAGCCTTCTGCATATTCCATATGTACAAAACTAGAACCTATATTTAAAGCATCTACATGATAAGGAACTGCTACCTCATCGATGAGTACCTTTAACACCTTTGTTTTCCAATTCCAAAAGAAAGCATCTATATTGTCCGGCTTCCAGGCAGTTTCATACTTACTACCATTATCTATCCATGGGTAGGGTTCTAATATTATGTTTATATGTTTACCCCTTAATTTTTTCATCAGGCTTTTTGCCCTCTTTATACTGCCTTCATCTACTGTCATATCACTAGAAGACAGGTTGTCTATATTTATCACTATAGGGATATTTAAAGTGTTTAGCTTAAACTTATCTATATCCCTTAGAACCTGTTCTATATTATAATCTGTAGATAGATTTCCAGATTTAATTTTCACTTCAAATTTTTCGTCTAGTGTTTTTCCCTGAAGTTTATTTATTTTTTTATTTATGAAGCCCCTAGCTTCTGGGTTAGTTTTTATGAAATAGCCTAAAGCTATTATAATAACCAATATAAAAAATAGTGCTATTTTTTTCTTACTCATCTCTTTCTCCCGTTCTGCTATATTGAATTTTAAATTCCCTCTAAAATATTATAACTGTTTTAATAAAACAAATCTATGTATATGCAAAATAAGCTTTTCTTGCCATCTGTGGAAAACCTTATATAACCTTGATATAATAAGGAGAGCCCCTATATTATTAAAATGAGGTGTATATGTATTATGAAAAAACTAAAGCTAAACTTATTTTTAATTTTTACTATACTTTTAATATCATTATATAATTTTAAGGTTCAGGCTTCTCCTAATATTACAAGGATCTCTGGAGATAGCAGATATAAGACCTCTATAGAAATAAGTAAATATGGCTGGAATAAATCAGATTATGTAGTCTTGGCTTCCGGTGAGAATTTTGCTGATGGCCTATGTGCTACTCCCCTGGCTAAAAAGTATGATGCTCCTATTCTTTTGACAGAAGGAAGGGATTTGTCTCAGGATATTTCTGAGGAGCTATCAAGATTGAATGCCAAGAACATATTAGTTATAGGCGGAACCGCTGTAATATCAGACTCAGTAAAAGAAGCTTTAGAAAAGCTAGGCTATAGTTGCAGAAGAATATCTGGACAAGATAGATATGAAACCAGTGTTAAAATCGCAGAGGAATTAGATACTCCTAAGGAACTAGTAGTTGTTAATGGAGATAACTACCCTGATGGATTATCCATATCTCCTGTAGCTGCTATGAAGGGAATTCCTATTCTATTAGTTAATTCCAATATTATACATAATTCAGTGTTAAACTATATCAAGGATAAAAAAATAAACACCACTTATGTTATTGGAGGTCCAAACTCCATAAATCTATCTGTACTAAGTGCTTTTAGTAATGCTACTAGGATATATGGAGATGATAGGTATTCTACAAATATGAAGGTATTTCAACAATTTTTTGACGCAACCTCATTAAATTCCTCCTATATTGCCAGCGAAGAAGGCTTTCCTGATGCTTTAGCCTGTTCTGCTTTATCCGCTAAAAACTTAAAACCCTTACTTCTTATGGACAAGTCTGGTACCACTGAATCCTATAAATACATATACTCTAACAAGGACAGCATAGAAAATATGATAGTTGTTGGTGGCGGCGGTTCTATAAGACCAAGGGTGGTAAATAATTTAATGGGTGTTCCAAATAAACTTATAGATAACTTAAATTCTGTAGGAAACTCCTCGCAGGTTATAATTGTAGAGTCACCTTCCACAGGAACTTTCCAGGTTACTGCTTCAGCCTATGAGCTTATTGATGGAAAATGGTCAGAGTATATATCTCCCTTCAGTGCTGTTATAGGTATGAATGGATTTTCCACTAATAGACATGAAGGCGATAAGACAACTCCTGTTGGTGCCTATCATTTTCCCTTCTTATTTGGTTGGAATGGAAATCCTGGGTTTAAGTATCCCTTTAGAGCAGCAGGTCCTTATGATTACTGGGTAAGTAATACTACCTGGGATGAGTATAATGTTTGGATGACTTATAAGGGTGATCCTAAAAAAAGATTTGCAGACTATGAGCTTTTATCTTCTCAACCATTATATAAATATGCTGCAGCAACAGATTTTAACTATAACTCAGATAAAATATACGGCAAAGGCAGCGGCATATTCCTACATATAGCCCCTTACTCCGGCGGAGGAACCTTAGGTTGTGTAGGAATGCCTGAAGACAAGCTTTTAAAAATACTGCTGTGGATGGATCCATCAAAAAATCCAGTAATAATTATGGGTCCTACCGCTGAATTAAATAGCATGTAATACTTAATCAAAAAAATATCAATTTGCTTTAAATATACTATTGTGTTAGACCCCTAAATATGCTATTATAATTACATCAAGAAACAACAATTTTCTTGGTAAAGCATTCTGAAATATGCGTTACGCTCTTGTTTTGAACCTACATTTAAGCTACGGGAGTCCGATAAGTTAGATATGGAAATGTACTTTCTTATGAGTCCTTTTTACGGCATTGAAGGCGATTGAAACATCTATGCTGACACCCACCTATCGGGAGATAGGTATCAAAATTAGAGTACCGGTATTTTGGACATTTAATTAGAATTTAAAGCCAACGCTTATTTTAAGTGTTGGCTTTTAGCTTTTCTATAACACATAGAAAAAATTATTTTGACGGAGTTTGTAATAGAGCCTATACTTCTATTTTTCTAGTTTATCTGATATTATTAGACTATCTTAATAAATTTAGGCAGGGTGATAACATGGCTGTTAACATTAAAAATGACTGGATGGACTTATTGAAAAATGAGTTCGAAAAGGATTATTACAATCAATTAAGAAAATTCCTAATAAAAGAATATAATTCTACCATTATATATCCAGATAAATATGATATATTTAACGCCTTAAACTTTACAGCATATAAGGATGTAAAAGTGGTTATATTAGGTCAGGACCCTTACCATGGTCCTAATCAAGCTCATGGTCTTAGCTTTTCAGTAAAACCAGGGGTAGCTATTCCTCCTTCGCTGGTTAATATATACAAGGAATTGCAGGATGATCTTGGCTGCTATATACCTAACAATGGCTACTTAAAAAAGTGGGCTGATCAAGGAGTACTTTTGCTTAACACCTCATTAACAGTAAGGGGTGGGCAAGCGAATTCTCACAGGGATAAAGGTTGGGAGATACTTACTGATAGAATAATATCTATACTTAATGAAAGAAAAAAACCTATTGTTTTTATTCTATGGGGCAGTAATGCTATTTCTAAGAAAAAACTTATAACAAATAATGATCATTATATAATTACTTCTCCTCATCCAAGTCCTCTTTCAGCTTACAGAGGTTTTTTCAATAGTAAGCCTTTTTCAAAGACCAATAACTTTTTAATGTCTATAGGTGAAAAAGCTATTGATTGGCAAATTGAAAGTATTTAAGAACAGCTATTAGCTGCAGTCTAACTATGCAGTTAATAGCTGTTTTTGTTCCCTATTTCAATATATTTAACGCTTTCTCTACTACATTCTCTACAGTAAATCCAAATTCTTTAAATAATATTTCTCCTGGGGCAGAAGCTCCAAAGGTATCTATGGAAATTATATCTCCATCAAAACCTACATACTTGTGCCAACCAAAGGAACTAGCTGCCTCTACTGCCAGTCTTTTTCTTATATTAGAAGGTAGTATACTCTCCTTATACTCTTTACTTTGTTTTTCAAATATCTCCCAAGAAGGCATACTTACAACTCTTGCATCTATTCCCTTTTCCTTTAAAAGCTTTGAGGCTTCATATATCAATTCTACCTCTGAGCCACTAGCCATAAGTATAATGTCTGGCTGGGACTTTTCGCTGTTCTTTAAAATATATGCACCCTTTAAAGCTTCCTTTGAACTTTCCTTATATAGAGGTAAATCTTGTCTTGAAAGCACTAATGCTGTTGGTCCATCTTTTCTCTCTAAAGCATAAATCCATCCTGCAGCAGTTTCCTTTGAATCAGCTGGTCTAAATACTGTAAAGTTCGGAATACTTCTAAGAGAAGCTAAATGCTCTATTGGCTCATGGGTAGGACCATCCTCTCCAACTCCAATGCTATCATGGGTGAGAACATATACTACTGGCAGCTTCATAAGGGCAGATAACCTCATAGCTCCTTTCATATAATCACTGAATACAAAGAAGGTTGCCACAAAGTTTCTAAGACCGCCATGAACTGCAATACCATTGGCAATGGCAGCCATAGCATGCTCTCTTACTCCATAGTGAAGATTTGCTCCACTTCTATCCTCTGCTGAAAAATCCCCTTTATCCTTCATATAGGTTTTATTTGAAGGAGCTAAATCTGCAGAACCTCCAATTAGATTTGGAACTAATTTGGCTAATTTATTTATTATCGCTCCAGAAGATGCTCTTGTAGCCATCTTCTTATCGAAATTCCAAAGCTCTTCATTGTTTAGTAAATCCACAGGAAGTTCCTTGCTGTGCCAAGGGTCCCATTCCTCTGCAAGCTCTGGATACTTGTTTTTGTAGTCTTCAAAGAGCTTATTCCAGTTCTCCTCCTCCTTCTTCCCTTTAGTCTTAAGGGTTTCCATATGATCTCTAACTTCCTTAGGCACATGAAAATCTTCACTATAAGTCCATTTTAAGAACTCCTTTGTCTTGTGAATATTCTCTATTCCCAAGGGTTCACCATGAACAGAAGCTGTTCCCTGCTTAGGTGATCCATATCCTATTTGAGTTTTTACTATTATTAAACTTGGTCTTTTTTTATCTTCCTTTGCAGTACCTATTGCTTTGGTAATTTGTTCAATATCATTGCCATCTTCAACAGTTAATACCTGCCAGCCGTAAGCTTCATAGCGTTTTGCTACATCTTCTTTAAAGGCAATATCCGTGTTTCCCTCTATAGATATATTATTAGAGTCATATAAAAGTATAAGTTTACCTAATTCTAAAGTACCTGCTAGGGATGCTGCCTCTGCAGATACTCCTTCCATCATACAGCCATCTCCAGTTATAGCATAGGTATAATGATTTATTACCTCATAGCCTGGTTTGTTAAACTTATTAGCTAAGTATGCCTCTGCCATTGCCATGCCTACTGCATTGGCTACACCCTGGCCTAAAGGTCCTGTGGTAGTTTCAACCCCTACAGTATGACCATACTCAGGATGTCCTGGTGTCTTACTTCCAAGTTGTCTAAAGTTTTTAACATCCTCTACAGTAAGTCCGTATCCAAAAAGATGAAGTAGAGAATATAACAGTATAGAACCATGTCCAGCAGACAGCACAAATCTGTCTCTATTTATCCACTCTGGGTTTTCTGGATTATGATTCATTTGCTTTGCCCATAGAGCATAGGCCATTGGAGCTGCACCTAGCGGCAGACCTGGATGCCCTGACTTTGCTTTTTCAACACCTTCAGCAGATAGTAGTCTTATAGTATTTACTGTTAACTCTTGAATATTTTCCATTTTATAAGTTCTCCTCTCTTAATTACATGAAGCTAGTATAATATATAGTATGACTCTAAGTTTATATAATATTAGTCCTAAACGCTAAGTGCAGTAAAAGTACCCTATAATGCTTATGAAGTGGAAACTTGAATCAGATGGAGTTTCAACTCCATCTGATTCTTAGTTGAACGAATCCAGGGACGTAGTCGCTCTTTACTCCCTCCTAGAGAAAAGTAGAGAACCAAAATCTTTGATTTTGTGTGAATCACTTTCACACCGTGCGAGGAAGTATTAGAGCGGGTAGTCATCGGATAAATTACTACAAAATAGGGAGCCTAAGGTTGTCACTCCCTTTGCAACTTTGCATATTATTATCATAAGGAGTGATTTACTATGAGTCATAATAAAACAAAATTAGATTATAGATCCATGGTAGTGGGTGTAGATGAAAAGGTTCCTATCAGAGGTAGAAAAGTAACAGCGGCCATAAATTTTGATAATGCGGCTACTACTCCTCCACTTAAGTATGTCCTAGAGGAAATAGGAAGCTTTTCAAAATACTATTCCTCAATTCACAGAGGAACGGGATTTAAATCAGTATTTTCCTCTAAACTATACGAGGATTCTAGAAAAACAATATGCAAATTTGTTCACTGTAATCCTGATAAAAACACAGTGATTTATGTAAAAAATGCTACAGAAGCTATAAATAAGCTATCCTACGCTTTTTCCAACTTAGAAAAAGATTGTATAGTTTTATCTACACGAATGGAGCACCACTCTAATGACTTGCCTTGGAGAAATAAGTTTAAAGTTGATTATATTGATGTAGATGAAACCGGAAGACTTCTAGTAGAAGATTTAAAAAGCAAGTTGAAAAAATACGGCGGAAAAGTTAAATTAGTATGTGTTACTGGTGCCTCAAATGTTACTGGGTACAAAAATCCCATATATAAGATAGCTAGCATCTGTCACAGATATGGTGCAAAGATACTAGTTGATGGTGCTCAGCTGGTTCCTCACTATCCTATCTACATGGAATCCTCAAAGAAAGACGAGGAGATAGATTTTCTTGTTTTTTCAGCCCATAAAATGTATGCTCCCTTTGGTATAGGGGTACTTATAGGCCCTAAAGAATTTTTTATGCAGGCTGAACCTGACTATGTTGGTGGTGGAACCATAGATATTGTAACAGATGACTCTGTAACCTGGGCTAAGCCTCCTGATAAAAACGAAGCTGGTACCCCTAATGTTATGGGGGTTATAGCCTTAACTGCCTCAATTCATACCTTGATGAAATTAGGCATGAAAAATATAGACAAATATGAAATGGATATCTATAATTATGCTCTAAGTGAGCTAAAGAAAATACCCGGTGTTACAATATATTGCGATACAGACAGCCCTAGGGATAAGGTTGCAATTTTACCTTTTAATATAGATGGTGTTTATCACGAAGAAACAGCAAAGTTACTATCACAAATGTCCGGAATTGCAGTGAGAAGTGGTTGTTTTTGTGCACATCCCTATGTAAGACGGCTTTTAAAAATTCCAATTGAAGAAATGAGATTTTATCAGGACAACAAAAGCGCTAAACGTCCTGGGATAGTTAGACTTAGCTTTAGTTTTTATAACACTTACTCTGAAGTGGATGTACTAGTAAAAACTATAAAAAAAATTATTAAAAATAAGTCTTAAGGATGATTATTCATGGATTAAGACAATTAAAATTCCTATTGCATAAGGCCTAAGTTATCTAATAACATTTACAATATTATATTTTATAAAACTTTAAGCCAATGCTTCTAAATATTAAGCACTGGCTTTTATTTTTTAAAACTATAAGATAGATCTTTTATAAATTAAACTCTTCAACAAGCTTTTCTAATTCTTTGGCGCTTTCTGCATTGTTATTCGCTTCCCTTATTACAAGTCCATTTTTACTGTTAACTTCAGCAGTACTAGAAGCAATATCTTCTGAAGTCTTTGCCACCTCTGACACGGAAAGGGCAACTTCCTCCATGCTTTTTGATATCTGATCTACAGAAGTAGAAATACTCTTAGAAACCTCTGCAAATTTCTCTACTATATTTTTTATAGTATGTCCATCCTTTTTATATTCACTACTTATTAAAATTAATTTGTCATAATCCTTAAGGACATCCTTCTCTACAAACATTAAAATATTCTGAGAGGAGTTTGTCAGTTTATCAACTGCCTTTAAGACTGTATCCACTTTACTTTGTATTTGTGCAACTGCTTTTGATGACTCTTCTGCAAGCTTTCTCACTTCTTCTGCAACAACAGCAAAGCCTTTTCCCTGCTCTCCTGCTCTAGCCGCTTCTATAGCTGCATTTAGTGCAAGAAGATTAGTTTGATTTGATATTGCATCTATGCTTTTTGCCATTTCTAATATCTCATTTACAACCTTTGCTTCTTCCAGCGCCTTCTCTAGACTTACCCTTGTTTGGCTATACATCTTTTCCGCACTTTCCCTTGATTGAATAGATTCATTATTCATAGAAGTGGCTTTTTCTTGTATATTTAAAGCAAGATCTAAGCCCTCCTGTGCTTGTTTGGCAGTTGTATTTACCTCTTCCTTTACTGTTAAGGACATTGAAGCAACTTCTTCAACTGCAGCAGAACATTCTTCCATTCCAGCTGAAATTTCTTCCGTAGAGGCAGATATTTGTTCAACTTCAGCGCCTATCTCTGCAAACATCTGGTTTGCAGATTCGCTGCTTTCCAGAATGGCAACACTCTTATTTTTAATTTCGCTCATACTTTCATTAAGCTTTTCAACGGCATTATTTAGAGATGTAATGATTTGTCCTATTTCATCCTTAGAAACTACCTTCATCTTAAAATTAAGATTTCCTTTTGCTAGCTCCAAAGCACCCTTTACCACTTCCTGAAGTTGACTTATGATACTTTTTCTTATGATATAGGCAGAAAGAACTCCAACTATAACACTTGTTGTTAAAAATATAACCATCAATTTTGTAGAAAGGGAAGCAGTTTGTCTAATAGTATCTCCTTTAGACTTAGACGTTTCTTCTTGTAAGGTTATTATAGTTTCTATATTTTGCATCAAATTATTTTGTGGCTCTTCTATTGTAGTCATGACACTTTGAAGTTCTGCATTGGTGAGTCCAGTTTTCATACCAGCCTCTATAGCTTTATCAAAGGCAGAAAAAGTAATTTCGTCGTTAGCTAGTAGCTCTTTGTATACTTCTTTACCTTTTTCAGTGTAAATTAGCGCTCCTAGCTGCTTTTCCTTATCTCTGTAAAGTTCTTCATTTTCCTCTATTATTTTTTTCTGTTCTTCCATGTATTTCCTTTCATTGCTAATGGCTATATTTCTTACACTAATAGCAATTTTATTAATATGACCTCTCATCCCATAGGCTAAGGATATTTTTTTGTTGTCCGTAGAAATTAAATCTTCTACTACTTTATTTGTTTGATTTAAGCGAATTATTCCTAGCGAAGATACTGCCATTACCATAATAATCATTAATGAAAATCCAATAAGCAGCTTGTTAGACAATTTAATCTTGTTAAAATTCATAAGACCCCTCCCAATGCATAATACTACTGTATGTGTAAAAAAACGACAGCATATATCATTTATCGCTACTATTTACAAAATCTTTACTTAAATTTCTAAATTTTTGTGCAAAAATTAATCCTAAATTTCTATAGTATTTTTTAAGAAATATTTATGCACCCCCTTAAAAAGTAAAATACTTCCCGTATATATCTGTGAAAAGAATATGATAAGGAAATTTAAGGAGGAACAATCATGAAAAAAATTGCATTATTTGTTACAGCTTTAGCTGTATCTTTAAGTTTAGGAGGAAGAGCCTTTGCAGATACAACTGCTGAATCACTTGCAGACAAGGCTGGCATAACACCAGATAATACTATATTGTATCCTGTAGATCAAGCTTTAGATAACTTAAAGATTGACATGGCTTCCGGTGAAGAGAAAGAAGCTGAGGCTTTAGTTGAAGTAGCAGAAGAGAGACTTGGAGAAAGTGAAGTAATGGTCACTGAAAATAACGGTGAGCTTTCTACAGAAGCTTTAAATGAGTACAATGAAAAAATGACAGAAGCTCAAGATAAAGTAGATAGTGCTATAGAAAAAGCAACTGATGGTACTACAGACAGTGCTATAAAATTGGAGGATTTAGAAAAACTAGAAACAACAATAGCTGATAAACAAACAAAATCTATAGAAGTTCTAAAAGGCATAGAAAGCAAAGTTTCTGGAAACGCTAAAGAAACTTTAGCTCTAGTTATAGAAATGCAAACAAGAAAGAAAGAAGCAGTAGCGGCAGTTGCTCAAGAAAGACAAGCACTAATTCAAAATAAGAAGGCAGTAAAGACTGCTGAAAAGAATCTAGAGCAAGCTAAAAAAGCTGGCGACGAGCAGGCAGTAAAAACTGCTGAAGAAAACTTAAAACAAGCTCAACAAGCACTAGCTACTCAAACTGAAAAATTCAACCAAGTAGTTGCTACAAAGAAAGAAGCTATGAAAGGAGGAGTAGGTCAGTTAAAGAAACAAGCAAACAAAGAGAAAAAAGAAGAAGCTAAGGATGGCACTGCATCTCAAGAGGGCACTACCACTGAAAATAAGGATACATCAACTGTAACTGCTCCAGCAGAAAACAACGAGACTACAACAAAAACAGATAGTACTGAGACAACTACAACTACTGAAGCTACTGTTAACAACGATAGTACAGTTACAAATACTACTAAAGTTGATGTAACAGAGAAGGTAAATAAAGGTCAAGAGGTAAAAACTAATAAAGAAAATAACTCATCAAAGGAAAATAATGCTAAAGAAAATAAAGGTCAGCAAATAAAATCTGATAAGGAAAATAATTCATCAAAGGAAAATAAGTCTAATCACTAAAAGGGCTTAAACTAAAAGCCAGTGCTTGCATTGCTTAGCACTGGCTTTTAAGCTTTTCTAAACAAATAGTTTTCCTAAGGGTTAACTACAGTGTATTATTAAAATATCTATAAATTTCAATCTAAAGTATAAACTCACTTTTTTCTCCAGTATAATACAATGTTAGTTGGTGCAGTGCTCTAGTGCAAGCTATATAAAGAAGTCTTTTATCGAAGTCACTTTTATAATTGACTTTAGAAACATTATAGACAAGCACTACGTCAAATTCTAAACCCTTGGCTAAATAGGAAGGCACAACTAATAAGGAGTTTTTCTTTTCATAATTTCTATCATTTAAAACCTTTATATCTATGCTGTCCTTTAATCTAATTTGAATATCCCTGGCCTCTTCTTTAGTTTTACATATTATAGCTATTGACTTATATCCCCTTTGATAAAACTTACGTACATCTTCACAAAGAGATTTATCTAGTTGATTTAAATCCTCCATAAATTTAACTTCCGGTTCTGCCTCATGTCTCTCGAAAGATATAATATCCTGTTTTTTATTAAGTAATCTTTGATTAAAGGCATTAATTTCAAAGGAAGATCTATAACTTTTATTTAGAGTAACCTTAAAGGATTTTGCTTTGAGAAGTATACGCTCCACATAATCGTATATATTGTCATCTCCACTTCTTTCCAAGGTCTGGTTAAAGTCCCCTAACACAGTATATTTTGCGTTTCTAAATAATAGATTAAAAATGTGATAGTGAATAGGATAATAGTCCTGTGCCTCATCTATTACTACCTGTTTAATTTCACCAAAGTCTTCATTACCTGCCATTTTAAGCTTAATGTATAAAAGAGCAGCGGAATCCTCATAGGATATAAATCCTCTATTAAGGTTTTTATTAGTTTCAGTTATAATTTTTTCTATGTTATCAGGCAGCTTAATACCTTTAGATAACCTAAAAAACAAGTCCTTATCCTTAAAAATCAGCTTATATAATCTCATGTAATCTATCTCAGTAAAACTGTGAATGTACTCCATAAGTTTATTAGCTTCTTTAATAGCTATAAGCCTACTAAAGGACTTTATTTCAAGACTATGAGATTCCGTAGTTCTTTCCACAACCTTTTCAATGGCTTCAAGTCTTTTCTTTCTTAGAGGATGAATCTTATTGAGTATCATGTTTTCTAGTCTCTTTAGCCTTTTGGCTGCTGGCATATTAATCTTATTATTAAGAAATACATCTTTTAACTGTTGTGCTGTTTCAATTATTTTCCCGTTATAGTAAACGTCTTTAAAGGGAATTAATTTTCTCTCATAGTATTTAATCACCCTATCAATTATTTCTACAAATTCACTGGAACCCTTAAATTTTATACTTTCAAGTTTAATAACAAACTCTTCGCTTCCCTGCAGCTCCATGAGTCTTTCCATCTGATTTTGTCTTTTCTCACCTTGAACAAAATCATCAAAGGTTAGCTGTTCTACATTTTCTTCTCCTAACTCCGGCAGTACGTCAGATATATATTTACTAAATATTGAATTAGGAGAAATTATCATAACATTATTTGCACTTAACTTTGAGTTTAAGCCTTCATAAAGCAAAAAGGCTATTCTATGCAGTGCAATAGAGGTTTTTCCGCTTCCTGCTGCGCCTTGCACAATCAAAAGGTCACTTTCAGTATTTCTTATGATAATATCCTGCTCCTTTTGAATAGTTTCAACTATACTTTTCATTTTAGGAGAAGAGTTTCTGCCTAATATCTCCTGAAGTATTTCATCATTTATTTTTATACTGCTGTCGAAAAAATACTTAAGCTTAGAATCTTCAATTTTATACTGCCTTTTTAGCAAAACCTCTCCATTGACAATACCTACTGGAGACTTATAGAAAGCCTTTCCTAATTCATTTCTATAAAATATGCTGGATATAGGAGCTCGCCAGTCGTATACATAGATATCCTCCTTTTCCGAATCCATTAGGTTACATAGACCAATATAAATTTTCTCCCTATCCCCAAAGCCTTCTTCCGAAAAATCAAACCTTCCAAAGTAGGGAACTTTAATCAGCCTATTATATCTGTCAATTCTTTTTTCTGTTCCTATATAATCTCTTGTTTTTGTATCAGCTTCATTTAAATATGCTATCATCTCTGGTATTTTGTCAAAGTCCTCTGAACCGTGAGAAGTATTCTCCCACATCTCTCTTCTTGAAGATATAACATTACCTAGTTTTAAATTTAAAGCTTCCTCTTCCTTTTTAATTTCTTTTTTAATAATAGATAAAGTTTTTTCAAGATAATCTAATTCTTCTTTTTGGCTCTCATCAAAATTATTCATTTAATCACTCTCCTATAATTTTAAAATAAAATCTTGACATTACCATTAATGTTGTGATAAGATTATTGTGTAAAATAATTAATCATGATAAAATTGTTATAATTCTGCACAAAACTTAATTATACTCTTAGAATATAACTTTGTAAAGATAAAAGCCAATGCCTAATTAAATTAAGCATTGGCTTTTGAGTATGCTATTCAACTATAATTACAATATTATCATCCTTACCATCTACAACTATAGTAGAGCCATCGTAAACTTCACCGGCTATTATTTTTCTAGCTATATTAGTTTCCAGAGTATTTTCAATATATCTTCTTAGTGGTCTAGCTCCATAAACTGGATCATAACCTTCCTCCGCTAAAAGCTCCTTAGCCTCTTCGGTAACCTTCATAGTGATATTTCTGTCCTTAAGTCTCTTTCTTACATCTTGAAGGAATATATCTATTATTTTCTTAATACCTTCATTGTTTAGTGGTCTAAATAATATAATATCATCTAATCTATTTAAAAATTCAGGTTTAAATCTTCCCTTCATTTCCTTCATTACTGCATTCCTAATATTTTCATCAATAGAATTTTCACTTTTATTTTCAAGAAGATAACTGCTTCCTATATTAGAAGTCATTATTATTATTGTGTTCTTAAAATCAATAGTTTTTCCTTTATTGTCTGTAAGCCTTCCATCATCTAAGATTTGAAGAAATACATTAAAGACATCCTCGTGGGCTTTTTCTATTTCATCAAATAAGATTACTGAATAGGGTTTTCTTCTAACAGCTTCTGTTAGCTGTCCTCCTTCTTCATAGCCTACATATCCTGGAGGCGCTCCTATAAGTCTTGATACTGAATACTTTTCCATATACTCAGACATATCTATTCTAATAATATTTTCCTCACTATCAAAAAGATTTCTGGCTAAGGTCTTTGCAAGTTCTGTTTTACCTACTCCTGTTGGTCCTAGGAATATAAAGGAACCTATTGGTCTTCTTTCATCCTTCATACCAGCTCTCGCCCTTATAACTGCATTAGACACACTTCTTGTTGCCTCTTCTTGACCTATAACCCTCTTTTGTAAATCTTCTTCAAGGTTTAACAGTTTTTCCCGTTCTCCTTCTACTAATTTAGACATAGGAATTCCAGTCCATTTAGCTACTATTTCAGATATCTCATTTTCCGTTACCTCTTCTTTTAGTAGAGCACCTTCATAATTTTCCTTCATTTCCTCTTCTTTTTTCTTTATTTCAGCCTCAAGCTTAGGAATAAGACCATATCTCAATTCTGCTACTTTATTTAAGTCATATTCTCTTTCGTATTTTTCAATGTTTCCTCTTGCCTCATCTAATTGCGCCTTTAGATTTCTTATTTGGAGTATATGTCCCTTCTCTTTATCATATTTAGCTGTCATTTCATCATTTTTTTCCTTAAGTTCTGCAAGCTCTTTGTCTAACACTTCTAGCCTTGATTTTGATGCCTCATCATTTTCCTTTGATAAAGCCTCTTTTTCCGTTTCTAATTGAAAGAGTTTTCTTCTAACCATATCTAATTCTGTTGGAAGAGAATCTATTTCGCTTCTTATCATAGCACCAGCTTCATCAATTAAGTCAATAGCCTTATCTGGCAGAAATCTTCCTTGAATATATCTATGTGATAGCTTTGAAGCTGCCACAATAGCAGAATCATGAATTCTAATACCATGATGAATTTCAAATCTTTCCTTCAACCCTCTAAGTATAGAAATAGTATCTTCCACAGTAGGTTCATCTACAGTTACCTTCTGAAATCTTCTCTCTAAGGCCTTATCCTTTTCAATATACTGTCTATATTCATCAAAGGTAGTTGCACCTATACAATGAAGCTCTCCTCTGGCAAGTAGTGGCTTAATAAGATTACCAGCATCCATAGCTCCTTCTGTTTTACCAGCTCCTACTATGGTGTGAATTTCATCTATAAATAATATTATTCTTCCATTAGAGCCTTGCACTTCCTTAAGTACAGCCTTCAATCTTTCTTCGAATTCCCCTCTGTATTTAGCTCCAGCAATTAAAGCTCCCATATCTAAGGAGAATATTATCTTATCCTTTAACCCTTCAGGAACATCTCCTCTTACAATTCTTTCTGCTAGACCTTCTACTATAGCAGTTTTACCTACACCTGGCTCTCCGATTAATACTGGATTATTTTTAGTTCTTCTTGAAAGAATTCTAACAGTTCTTCTTATTTCTTCATCCCTTCCTATAACAGGATCTAACTTATGCTTTTTAGCTAATTCTACTAAGTTTGTTCCATACTTAGCTAATGCATCATAGGTTCCTTCAGGATCTTGAGTATCCACCCTTTGACTACCCCTTACTTGAGATAACACCTTCATAAACTCTGATTTTTTTATATCAAATTTAGCTAATAGGCTTCCTACCAACCCTTTATCATCTATATCCATAATAGCTAGCATAACATGTTCTACACTAATGTAGGAATCCTTAAACTTTTCAGCTATAGAATCTGCCTTAACTAAAACCTCTTCTATTCTTCTAGTTGCATAAACCGCTGAGTTTTGCGCTCCTTCTCCTAAAACTTTAGGCATCTTATCTAACTGAAGGTGTATATCTTCCTTTAAAGCCTTGATATTCACACCTATCTTCTCAAATATGTTAGGTACTAACCCATCCTCTTGGTTTACTAAAGCTGAAAACAGATGAATTACATCTACCTGTTGATGGTTATACTTAACCGCTGTTAGTTGGGCATCATTTAAACTTTGTTGTACTCTTATAGTCATTTTTTCTATGTTCATATTCAGCTTCTCCTCTCCTGCTATTATTTTTAATCTATAATTAAATAATAATACAAAGGTCAAAGAAAGTCAAAGTGCATTTTTATTTTGATTTTATGTCTATTATATTCAGAAACAGTAAACCAATGCTTAGTCTTATTAAGCATTGGTTCTCCATACAGTATATTAAATATACTTAATTACAATCCCATTAACTATTTACCTTCATTTCCTCTACAGTAATATTAGGATTTTTGTATCTCCCCTTACTCTCTGTACCTTTACCATATTGAATAGCTCCAACTGGACAAAGGTGAATACAGGCTAGGCATTGAGTACAGACTTTTCCCCATTTAGGTTTTCCCTCTACCTTTATAGTTTTGCAGTTACATACACTTTCGCAAATACCACAGCCTGTGCAATTATCCTTTGCATAAAACTTTTTAGTATTAGCAGCACCTTTAGCAAATAGAGGATTGATAACACCGGTTAAAAGACCTGGCATAGCTCCCTTAGTAATTTGAAAGACATTCTTCTTTCTTTCCTTTATAACTTTGTTTATGTTTTTTAAGCTTTCTTCTGCAGCTAAAAGCTTTTTCTTCTCTATTTCCTTTGAGTCAACATTACCCATGATAATGTAGTTGTTAGGCATTTCAATAGAAAAGCCACTATTTAAATTTAAATTCTTTTTCTCTAAGGCATCACCTAAAACCTTCATAGTGTTTCCTATATTTGCCCCACAGGTTGCTACAGAAAAAATATAGTTATCTTTATAATTATTAAATTTTAGTTTTTCAATAAGCTCAATAACCATCTTCGGTGGTGCCCAAGCGTACACTGGATATACAAAGCCTATAACTTCATTATCCTTTAGAGTATAGTTGAAGTCAGCATCTTTTTTGTTCATTTCTGCTGCTATAGATATTAGCCTATCATCGTTATCTTCCGCAATGCTTTTGGCTACTTGCAGTGAATTCCCCGTTCCAGAAAAATAAAATATCATATTATCCCCTCTTTTTTCTTATACTTTATAATTATTATATTTTATCATAAATAGGTGTAATTTTTTGCTATAATCTAAAAAGCTTCTTAACATTTTTTCATAGAAAATTTAAGGCCAATGCTCAAGTTTTATTAAGTATTGACCTTTGGAACTGTATTCTTTTAAAGTTTCTTGATTCTTTCCATGGCATCTAAGGTATTTTCATAAGTACCGAAGGCAGTAAGGCGGAAATATCCTTCTCCCTGTGGACCAAATCCAATTCCTGGTGTACCTACAATATTGGCATTTTCTAATAGGTAGTAGAAAAACTCCCAGGAGGTTATGTTTTTTGGTATTTTCCACCAAATATAAGGTGCGTTTACACCACCATAGGCAGAATAACCTGCTAACTTTAATCCTTTAAGAATTAACCTTGCATTATTCATATAATAATTCACTTGCTTTTTTATCTCTTCTCTTCCCTCTTTAGAGTAAACTGCCGCTCCAGCTCTTTGAATAATATATGGCGCACCATTGTATTTTGTTCCATGCCGTCTAGCCCAAAGTGCATTCAGTGAAACACTACCACATTTTAAAGCCTTCGGAACAACTGTATAGCCAAGCCTTACACCTGTAAAACCAGCACTTTTTGAAAAACTCTTCAGCTCAATAGCACAGTTTTTGGAACCTTCACATTCATAAATAGAATGAGGTATATTATCTTCAGAAATATACGCCTCATAGGCTGCATCATATATAATAACAGCCTCTATTCTATTAGCATAATCAACCCAAAGTTGCAGCTGTTCCTTTGTAAGCGTTGAGCCTGTTGGATTATTAGGCAAACAAAGATAAATAATGTCTGGTCTTTCTTTTGGAAGCTCTGGCACAAAATCATTATCTGGAGTACATGGCAAATAGATAACGTCGCTCCATCTTTTTGTAATTCTATTGTAGTTTCCCGTTCTTCCAGCCATTGCATTTGTATCTATATATACAGGATACACAGGGTCACAAACAGCAATTTTATTATCTACACTAAATATTTCCTGAATATTACCTGCATCAGAATTTATGCCGTCGCTTACGAATATCTCCTCTACTGAAATATCAATTCCTCGAGATTTGTAATCCCCCTTTACGATGGCATCACGTAAAAACTCATAACCAAATTCCGGTCCATATCCTTTGAAAGTTTCTATATGTGACATTTCATCAACGGCTTCATGTAATGTATTAATGATGTTTTGTGCTAAGGGCTGAGTAATATCACCAATTCCCAGGTGAATAACTTTCTTATCAGGATTTTTCTCCTTAAAGCTAGCTACTTGCTTTGCTATTGTTGAAAAAATATAGCCTTCTGGCAACTTCAAATAGTTATCGTTAATCTTGTACATAATAAAGCCTCCTTGCTGCACTATAACATCATTATATTCAATAAATCTCTGTTATGGCACTATCTTCTACAGGAGGCATAGCTGCATTATTATATTACTAAACAATTAAAAACCCCTTAAATAATCATATTATTTAAGGGGTAAAATATTCACTAATTAGATAACTGTAATATTTTCTGCTTGAGGTCCTTTTGGTCCTTCAACTACGTCGTAAGAAACTTCTTGACCTTCTACAAGTGTTTTAAATCCATCAGAATTTATTTGAGAAAAGTGTGCGAAAATGTCTTTTCCATCTTCTCCTGTAATAAATCCAAATCCTTTTTCTGAATTAAACCATTTAACTGTACCTTTCATGACTGTACCTCCGAAATTTTATTTTTCTTAAACTCTTTGTAATAATCCACAAATAAAATTTCGATATTATAATACTATTTTTTAATAAGTACTAACTGAAATATAATTGTGTTAAAATTAATTACGATTTGCTTAAGCGATTTTTATATTATATCACTCTTTATTATATAAATCAAGTGGTTTTTTCTACTAATCTACATAGGTAACAGGAACATTACTTATTCCTAACTCCTTCGCTGCTGCATATTGATCCTGACCTGATACCATAACCATAGTTTCTTTTCTTACTGTAATTGGCTTATTAAACTTGTTATTATTTTTCATATAGCTTATTGCCTTGTTTTTTGCACGTTTTACAGATAAGTCCTCGTTATCATTTACTATCCTTGAGATATCTATTATCTCATCTGTTCCCGTTGGTAATTCATAATTTAAATCTATCTCTCCATCCTTATCCTTTGGTAAATTAAATATTTTTATCGACGATGCCTCTACAGCTATAAAGGGAACGCCTTTGCTATTTACGCAAGCCTTCAATTTGCCTTTAATGACAAAGTAGTTTACATCCTTCATACCCGTTGATGCATTTTTCCAATAATCCTTTTTAACAATTACTCTGCAAACGGATTCCTTTTCATCATAGGTACCTATTTTAAATAGTAAATTAACATCTCCACTGTCCAATCTATTTGCCTTTACAGGTATTCCCTTAATTATAATTTCACCTTGATTCATAAGTTAAATCCTCCTTGTAATTTCATATAATTTATTAGCTTCACAACAAAATTTTTAAAAAGAAAACACCTAGAAAGTACAATCTACTTTCTAGGTGTTATTAACTAAAATTATATTTAATTCTATATTAATCCTTCCAAAAACTACACAGCTCACAGCAGCAATACTATGTTCACCTTTAATGTTTTTATACATATTAGAATCCATTCCAAATGTAGAACCTTTTTCATTACAAGCTAACATAATCTTCACCACCATTAATTTATTTTATAGTATTCATTAAGATGTTTTAGACTTTATCTTTACCATTAAAGATATTGTATCACTATACCTATAAACTTGCAATGCAAATTTATTCTATATTAAAATTCATAATCTACAATATGATGTTATTATTTTCAAATGCTTATGTAAATATTCATAAATTGATAGCTTTTACTAATCCTCTATATTAATATTTGCCTCTCTAATGTATAATAATACTGTTAATGGCTTATAAGAACCTCCATACTATAAAACTATTAGCATTAAATTACAGCCAAGTTACTTAGTTGAAGTAAATATAAATTAACGATGAAAGGTATGAAAAAATGAATTTTAACGAATTAGGAATAAGTGCAGATATTATAAACGTACTAAAGCACACAGGTATTACTACACCAACAGCAGTTCAACAGGACAGTATCATCCCTATTAAAGAAGGAAGAGATGTTATAGCAGAGGCACAAACTGGTACAGGGAAAACCCTTGCCTTTTTGATTCCTATTTTTGAAAATATATCACCTAAAGTAAACTCAGTTCAAGCATTGATTGTATCTCCAACAAGGGAGTTAGCTATTCAAATAACAGAACAAGCTATGAAACTTAAGGAGGCTAAAGATATAAATATATTAGCAGCCTATGGTGGTAAGGATATAGGTTCCCAGCTAAAAAAACTAAGTGGGAGCATTCACCTAATTATCGCCACTCCTGGTAGACTTTTAGATCATCTGGACAGAAAGACAGTAGATCTTACTAAATTAAAAACCTTAGTGCTAGATGAAGCAGATCAAATGCTATTAATGGGTTTTAAAAACGAAGTAGAAGCTATTATAAAAGAGACTAACAAAAAGCGTCAGACACTATGTTTCTCTGCCACTATGAATTCAGAGGTTAAAAAATTAGCTTATAGATATATGAAGGACCCTTTAACAGTTACTGTAGAAAAAGAAGAAGTTACTCTTAGCAGTATTCAGCAGCATGTTGTTGAAACTACAGACAGAAGAAAGCAAGATGCTTTATGCAAGGTTTTAGATGAGGATAATCCCTTTATGGCTATTATATTCTGCAGAACTAAAAGAAGAGTAGATGACCTTGAAATGGCTCTACATAGACGTGGATATAACTGTGAAAAATTGCATAGTGATATAATTCAGTCAAAACGTGAAAGAATCATGAAAGCCTTTAGAAACGCAGACATTCAATATTTAATAGCTACAGATGTGGCAGCTAGGGGTTTAGATATAAGCGGAGTGGGTCATATATACAATTATGATATTCCTGAAAGTGTAGAGTCATATATACATCGTATCGGCAGAACTGGAAGAGCTGGAGAAAGTGGCTACACTTGTCTTTTCATAGACCCAAAGGATAGATTGACCTTAGAGGAGATAGAGAAGTCTATAAAATTTAAAATTCCTAGAAGAGAGTTAGATTTATAAGATTTATTTTCTGTAAGTCCATTTTTCAATAATAGCTTCAAACAGAGAAAGGGCTTCTCTCTTATGTTTTCACACATTTTGAGATAGCCCCTATAAACAACATTTTACTTGTTACTTAATAATTCCTCGATAACCCTAGTGGCATCTAAATAGGAAGATATAGATTTATTATAGTTCAATTTATTTACAACCATTGCAATAAAGAAAGACATATCTACCTCTTTAAACCACTCCGCTTCCTTTACATGTGGAGGTATATAAGTCAGGTTTGTTGAATAAACCCTCTTTATTATTCCTTCTCTATAAAATCTCTCAAACTTTTCTATTCCTTCAGTAAAGAAAGCAAAGGTAGCTGCTACATAGACATTTTTTGCGTTACGTTTCTTAAGCTCTAAGGCAATGTCAAATACAGATTCCCCTGAGGCTATCATATCATCAACAATTAATACATCACAGCCTTCCACATCTCTTCCCATATACTCATGTTCTACAATAGGATTTTTACCATTTACAACTCTTGAGTGATCTCTTCTTTTATAAAATAAGCCTACGTCTACCCCTAATACACTGGAATAGTAAATTGCCCTATCCATAGCACCGGTATCTGGACTTATAACTATCATCTTGTTCTTGTCTATCTCTAAATCTTCCTCATCCTTTATGAAAGTCTTAACTATATCGTAAGTAGGATACAGATTTTCGAAAGAAGTTAGTGTAATAGCATTTTGAACATTAGGATCATGAGCATCAAAGGTTATTATCTCATGTACTCCTAGCCTTTCTAATTCCTGCAGAGCCATTGCACAATCAAGAGATTCTCTTCCTTTTCTTCTGTGCTGTCTTGATGCATATAGCAGGGGCATTATTACCGTAATTCTTTCTGCCTTTCCTCTAATTGCAGAAATCGTTCTCTTAATATCTTGAAAGTGTTCATCTGGTCCCATGTGATTCATAAAACCAAACATTTTATACTCTATACTATAATTTCCAACGTCACAAAGTATGTATACATCTTTTCCTCTTATAGACTCTTCTAATTTTATTTTTCCTTCACCATTAGAAAATCTTATGTTCTCACTTTTAATTAAATAGGACTTATCTTCATCTCTTTTTTCTCTAATATGGTAATTTATTTTTTCTCCAAGTTCTCTACAGCTTTCTAATGCTACTATACCTAATTCACCATTAAATAAAGGGTTTGTAATATTATCCATCTCAATCCTCTTTTCTTAAAGTACTGCTATTTTCCTGTTATATTATAAGTTATCTTAGCTATTTATGTCTATACATAATTATATGTTTATGCAAGAAATTATACTGGATGCCTGAATCTATATATTATTATATATTTATATAACAGGTTATCTTAGTTGCCTATATCTGTAGGCTATTATTAATTTAATTTCTTTAACCTATAAAAATAAGCAGTAGGTTTTTTAAAGTCCTACTGCTTATAAATATGCTTATTCTGTAATTATTTTGTGGATTAACACTGGATTTACTGATTCACTGCTTATAGAAATGTTTGCATAAATCTTATCCATTACGCTTGCTACATCTTCACGATTTGAGTAAATAGTTACAAGGCTTTCTCCCTTTTCTACCTTGTCGCCTACTTTTTTACGTAACATTAATCCTACAGCTAAATCAATTTCATCTTCTTTTGTAGCTCTTCCTGCACCTAAAATCATAGCTGCCACACCGATTTCGTCAGCTACAATGTTAGAAACATATCCACTTTCCTTAGCTGGAACTTCAATTATATATTTTGCTTGTGGTAACTTTTCTGGACTGTCTACAACAGATGCATCTCCACCTTGGTTCTTTAAGAATACTTTGAACTTCTCTAAAGCTTTACCATTTTTCATTACTTCAACAAGCATTTCTCTTGCTTCCTCTAATGTACTTGCCTTTTTAGCTAATACAACCATTTGGCTTCCAAGGGTTAAAACAAGTTCTGTTAAATCCTCTGGACCTTCTCCCTTTAAAGTATCAATAGCTTCTTTTACTTCAAGAGCGTTACCAATAGCAAATCCTAATGGCTGTGACATATCAGAAATTATTGCCATAGTGTTTCTTCCTACGTTGTTACCTATTTTAACCATTGCACGAGCTAAAGCTTCTGCATCTTCATTAGTTTTCATAAATGCTCCTGCACCAGTTTTAACGTCTAGTACTATAGCGTCCGCTCCTGCTGCAATTTTCTTACTCATTATTGAGCTTGCAATTAAAGGAATTGAATTAACAGTTCCAGTTACGTCACGAAGTGCATATAACTTCTTATCTGCTGGAGTTAAGTTACCACTTTGACCAATTACAGCAACCTTATCACGGTTAACTAATTCAATAAACTGATCCTTAGTGATTTCTACATGAAAACCTTCAATAGCTTCTAACTTATCAATAGTTCCTCCAGTATGACCTAAACCACGACCAGACATCTTAGCTACTGGTACATCTAGTGCAGCTACAAGTGGTGCTAAAACAAGAGTTGTTGTATCACCAACACCGCCTGTTGAGTGCTTATCTACCTTTATACCTTCGATTGCTGATAAATCAATAGTTTCTCCAGAGTTAACCATTGCCATTGTTAAATCTGCTCTTTCACGGTCATTCATATCTTGGAAGTATATAGCCATTGCTAAAGCACTTGCTTGATAATCAGGAATTGTTCCTTTAGTATAGCCTTCTATGAAAAATTTGATTTCTTCTGTTGTTAATTCTTTTCCATCACGTTTTCTTGCAATTATGTCTACCATTCTCATTTTTTCATACCACCTTTTTATATTAATTTTTGTAAAAAGCTTTCGCCATACTTTGGCATTTGTATATTAAAGTTGTCTGAGATTGTTGCTCCTATATCAGCAAAGGCTTTACGTACCCCTAATTCCTTTCCTTCCTTAAATCTCTTGGAATAAGCAAGTAATGGTACAAACTCCCTTGTATGATCTGTTCCCTTGTAAGCTGGATCATTTCCATGGTCTGCTGTAATTATAAGCAGATCATCTTCCTGTAATTTTTCAAAGACCTCTGGTAATCTTCCATCAAATTCCTCTAAAGCATCTCCGTAACCAATAGGATCACGACGATGTCCATAAGCCGCATCAAAATCTACTAAGTTAAGAAAACTGATGCCCTGGAAGTCTTCATCTAGTAAGGAAATAAATTTATCCATTCCATCCATGTTAGAAACAGTTTTAATTGATCTTGTTACACCTTCTCCATTAAATATATCTGAGATTTTTCCAAGAGCAATAGAATCTAAGTTAGCCTGCTGCAGATAATTCATTACTGTATCGCCAAAAGGCTTTAAAGCGTAGTCGTGACGATTAGAAGTTCTCTTGAAAGTATCTACAGATCTGCCCACAAATGGTCTAGCAATAATTCTTCCAAGTGTATAAGGCTCTTCTAGAGTTATTTTACGGCAATACTCACAGATTTTATACAGCTCCTCTAAAGGTATAATTTCTTCATTGGCAGCTATTTGAAGTACTGAATCTGCAGAGGTATATACTATTAGTTCTCCTGTTTCAAGTTGCCTTTCACCAAATTCCTTTATAATCTCTGTTCCACTAGCTGGTTTATTGCCGATAACTTTTCTTCCAGAGAAAGTTTCTATTTTTTCGATTAATTCCTGAGGAAAACCATCTGGGAAAACACGGAAAGGTGTATCAATGTATAGGCCCATCATTTCCCAATGGCCAGTCATTGTGTCTTTTCCACAGGAAAGTTCCTGCATCTTTCCAAAGTAAGCCTTTGGATGAATAGCTTTTTCTACACCTTTAATGTCATGAATATTAGATAAGCCTAACTCAGCCATATAAGGCATATTAAGTCCATTTTTAGCTTCAGCAATATGAGCTAATGTGTTGACACCTAAGTCATCAAATTCCTTTGAATCTGGTGACTCACCAATACCTACTGAATCCATAACAATGACATGTATCCTTTTAAAAGCTTTCATTATTAATTCCTTCTTTCTTTTACTTTATACGATTAATCCAACAATAGTTGCTGTTAATACACTTACTAGAGTTGCACCATATAGTAATTTTAAACCAAAACGTGCAACTACGTTTCCTTGTTCTTCATGAAGTCCCTTTACTGCTCCTGCAATAATTCCTATAGATGAGAAGTTTGCGAAAGAAACTAAGAATACTGAAACAATGGCTGTTGCTCTTGCTGATAACTGAATAGTTCCACCTGCTAATAGGTTCATTGCAACGAACTCGTTAGATACTAATTTAGTTGCCATTATACTTGCTGCTCCTATTGACTCACTTAAAGGTACTCCCATTAAGAATGCAAATGGTGAGAATACATATCCCAGCATATCCTGGAATGAAATACCGAATATTCCTTTGAACATTGTATTAACCATAGCTATTATTGCTACGAATCCAATTAACATAGCTGCAACTATAACTGCTACCTTGAAACCATCCATAATATATTCTCCAAGAACCTCGAAGAATGTTTGTTTCTGCTTAACTTGAGAATCACTTGTTATAGCAGCTTCTGCGGATGCTTGTTCTTGTTCAACTTCTAAAATATCTTCTTCATCTGTTACAGTATATGGATTTATAATTGAAGCTATAATAAATCCACCAAATAAGTTTAACACTAATGCTGTTACAACATACTTAGGTTTTAAAAGAACCATATAAGATCCTACGATTGACATAGATACTGTTGACATCGCTGAGGCACATAGAGTATATAGACGATGTTTTGGTAATAATCCAAGTTGTTTTTTAACTGATATAAATACCTCTGATTGTCCAAGAATAGCTGATGCCACTGCATTATAAGATTCTAATTTACCCATTCCGTTTACTTTACTTAAAACTAGTCCAATATATTTGACTACAAAAGGAAGTATCTTCCAGTGCTGTAAAATACCAATTAATGCTGAAATAAATACTATTGGTAAAAGAACACCGATAAAGAATGTAAACTGGTTATCATTAACTATACCGCCAAATACAAAGTTTACACCTTCTGCGGCACATTTAAGTAATACTTCAAAGCCACTTGCTATACCACCTACTAAGATATTACCTGCTTCTGTATTTAATAGCGCAAATCCAAGTATGAATTGTAAAACAATCATTGTTACAATAGGTTTGTATTTTACATTTTTCTTATCGCTGCTGGCAATCCATGCAAGTCCTAGTGCAACAACTAAACCTATAATTCCTATAATATATTTCATTCAAATGCTCCTCCTTATAAACTACAAGTTTATTAATACCATATTATATAACGATTACAGCTAAAAATTTTTATTCATATTTACTGATAAAAAAAATAAATTTTAACATCCAGCTTTGTATTTATACTCTAAAACCTTAGGTTGTCACAAAACTGGATGCTTCTCTTAGTAGTATTTATAAATAGCTATTTGTTATCTAAAGATTCCACTACTTAATTTTCAGAAACGATAGCAATACTTGCGCTTGCACCGATACGACTTGCACCAGCTTCTATCATTTGCATAGCTTCTTCTTTGTTATGAACACCACCGGAAGCTTTAACACCTATATTTTCACCTACTGTTTTACGCATTAATCTAATATCTTCTACAGTAGCTCCACCTTTAGAGAATCCTGTTGATGTCTTTACAAAATCTGCACCTGCTTTTTTAGATAACTCACAAGCTCTTACTTTCTCCTCTTCTGTTAAAAGACAAGTTTCAATAATTACCTTTACTAAGGCTTTTCCCTTTGCCGCTTCAACAACAGCTCTGATATCTTCTTCTACATAAACATCGTTTTTATCCTTTAACTCACCAATGTTTATAACCATGTCTACTTCTGTAGCACCATTTTTGATAGCATCCTTTGTTTCAAAAGCTTTTGTTTCAGTTGTACTAGCTCCTAGAGGGAATCCTATAACAGTACATACATCAACTCCAGTATCCTTTAGTCCTTCACTTGCTGTCTTAACCCAAACTGGATTTACACAAACAGATGCAAATTTATATTCTCTTGCTTCCTCTATTAACTTAAGGATTTGCTCCTTTGTTGTATCCGGTTTCAACACAGTGTGATCAATCATCTTAGCAATGTTCATTTATATATCTCCCTTTCTTGTTTAAATTATAGTAATATAATAAAACCTTTTTGAACATTTGTAAAGTAATTAATGAAAATTTGTTCAAAATAATATTTTACAAATTATTCAATGATTTATAGATCTTTTAGTGGTAAAAAAGTAAAAGCATACTTTATTGTAACCTTTTATAAAGAAAAGGATTACAATAGTATGCTTTAAATTTAATATATCATTACTTTTCCAGATCCTTCTTTGTGAAAGCCCCTGGTAAAATTTCCTCCAATGATTTAACTATAAATTCGTTTTCATTCTTTCCTAAGATTATTTTAACATCTTCTGAAGCAAATTCTGCTATTACCTGTCTGCATATGCCGCAAGGGTAAGTGTAGTCGTTTTCTACTCCTACTATAGCTATTGCTTTAATTTCTCTATGACCTTCTGACATTGCTTTAAATATTGCTGTTCTTTCTGCACAATTAGTTGCTCCATAGGATGCATTTTCTATGTTACAACCTGTATATATTGTTCCATCTTCAGTTACTACTGCCGCTCCAACTTTAAAGTTAGAGTAAGGAACATAAGCATTCTTTCTTCCTTCAAAAGCCTTGGAAACTAACATTTTGTAATCCATATCAATTACTCCTTTTCCTATTGATTATGATTTTATAATAAAGGTTTTTTGCACATTTGTAAAGATATAAATGAAATTTTGTTCATCCTCTATTCTAAAAGCTTCTTTGCAGTGTATTGATCTGTAATTAAAATATTGGCATTTTTTCCTTCTAAGGCTCCTTTTATCGCTCTTACTTTATATTTACCACCTGCTACTAGAATAGACTTTTCCTTTTGTTTAAGAGAATCTAAGGATATTCCTATAGTACGGCTATTAATTTGTTCGCAACAGATTTGACCTTTTTCATCGAAAAATCGAGCACAGATATCTCCTACGCTTTTTTGCTTTAATAATTCCTTCTCTTTTTCACTTAAGTAGCTTAAACGAAAAAGTAGTGCTTCATCATGAATTGCACCAACGGTAAAGATTGCTACATTTGCTTGAACTCCCATTTCCATAGTGTTTTTGATATGGCGGTCTTCCTCTACCAGTTGTTTTACAGTGGCACTATCAAAAATTACTGGCAGCGGTAAGTATCTTGGTACTGCTTGAAAAGCTTCAGCGAAAAAAACTGTTGTTTCTGATGCATATGTGTTTTCTTCCGAATGACTGATACCTCCATTTAACTGAACTACTTCTACACCTTTAACATTTTGCGGAACAAGCCTTTTAGCCACTTCATACATAGTTGTTCCCCAACTTACTCCAAGTATGTCTCCATTTTTTATAGTATCCTGTAAATATTCTGCTGCTTCCTTACTGATATATTCTCTTATAGAAATATGATCATCTGTTGGTGAAAAGACAACACGAACATCTCTTAGGTTGTATTTCTCCTTTAATTGATGAGCTAACTTGTCTAAATCAGCAAAGGGGTCCATAATATCAATCCTAACGTAACCCTTTTCTTTGGCGTATTGCAGAAGTCTTGATATAGTTGGTCTTGATATGCCAAGCTGCGTCGCAATTTGCTGCTGGCTATAATCTGATTGATAATAGAGTCTTGCTACTTCCACACTTAATTGTTGCTTTTCATTATCCATAATTTTCACTTCCTATCCTTTTGCTATTTTCTAGAACTATTATATTGTGCTTTGCATAATAAAGCAAAGTGTAAAGCAGTAATAATGATTACAAATTCTATTTCCACTATAGTTTAAAGCTTTCATAGACTTCTCTATCTATTTAGATATCCCTTTTAATATTATACATAAAAATAACTAAATATAAAATTCATCTATTACTTTAAATTCATTATAACTTATAGAGATTTTTAATACAATTATTTACAGCAGCAACTTCGCTTCATAAAACATATATGTTAAAAAGTTAAATTATTCTTAATACAAAGCATTTTTACTTCTAGATATGATAAAATTTAAATGACAATACTATTAAATTAAGGAAATGAGGATGATTTATGAGAAGGGAATACGTAACTTTTACGGAAGAACTTCCAGTTAACATTAGCTTAAATACCATTAAGGAATATCCACTACACTGGCATAAATGTATAGAAATAATATTTGTTTTGAAAGGCACCGTATATGTTCAGATAGAGTCTGAAACCTATGAGGTTCGAGAAAGGGAAATTGAAATAATCAACGAGGACGAGCCTCACAGAATATTTTCTGATGATGAGGATAATAAAATACTAATATTTAAAATGGATGTAGAATTCTTTGAAAAGTACTACAACGACGTGAAAAATATTTATTTTTACACTAACTCAACAAAGGAGTGGGCACAGGAAGAAGAAAAATATCAAGTCTTAAGAAGATTTTTATCTATACTTGCCTGTGAAGCAATTCAGAAAAGCGATGATTATGACGAAGAAATAGAAAAGCATATGGTAAAGTTATTATTTCATTTGGTCAATAACTTTCATTATCTATTATATGATGAAGAGGATTTAAAGGAAAATGATATACAATTCGAGCGGTATCACAGAATATCTAAATTTATTTATAATAACTATATGAATAAGATAAGCTTACAGGATATAGCTGAACGTGAATTTTTAAGTTCCTATTATCTATCTCACGAAATAAAAAATATGGCAGGTATTAATTTTAAGGAGTTTTTAAATTCTACCAGAGTTCATGAATCTGTTAAGCTTTTATTAGACACAGAAAAAACAATATCGGAAATTTCCGAGGATGTAGGCTTCTCTCATACCAGATATTATAATAAGTATTTTAAGATGTATTATAATGTAACCCCTCTTCAGTACAGAAAAAAGAATAATATACCTGAAAAGAAATATGAAAAATTCAAAAAGTATGAAGAGCTTAATATAGAAGAGGCCATTGATTACATTTCTCCCTACCTTGAAGATTATGATAGATTTAACTACGAAAAAGAAATAATTAAGATAAATGTGGATGTGGCTAATCTAGGCGAAGACCTTAATGACTATTGGAAAGAGATAATAAACTTGGGAGATGGAATAGAGCTATTAAAGGAAAGAGAACAAAGCTTTGTAAAGGATATTCAAAGAAACATAGGTTTTAAATACGGCATAGTTCAGTATTTATTTCATAAAGATATGAGAATTTATTTTAATAAAAACTTAGATTTTCTTAATTGGAATGAAGTTGAGAAGCTTATGGAGTTTATGGTGGATATTAAGCTTATTCCCATGATTATATTGGATAAGACCTTTGATGAAATAGAGTTGTTTTTAAGACTTCTAGAGAGTTTTATACTATATTTTCTAGATCTCTATGGTATTGAAGAAATCCAGAATTGGAGATTTAGAACAGCAAAGGATCTCCCACAGGATTATATTGAAGCTGCCCAAGAAATATTTGATAAGTATGAATTAGAGGACATAATAGAAGAAGCCTTTGAAGAGGATACCACAGTAAACTCTATTTTTGATACTTCCTACATGCTTCCTTATATAATCCATAACTTTATAAATGAAAAAAAGGATATGTTGTTCTTAAAAG
Source organism: Clostridium tanneri (assembly GCF_033659955.1). Taxonomy (NCBI): domain Bacteria; kingdom Bacillati; phylum Bacillota; class Clostridia; order Eubacteriales; family Clostridiaceae; genus Clostridium; species Clostridium tanneri. Next base: position 102,785 of record NZ_JARUJP010000010.1, on the reverse strand, counting down.
CCTATGATACTGTAGAAGAAAACTCTGTAATGAGCAATGAATTATTCTTTGGTTCACCAGGCATAACCACCCTTAACGGTATAAGAAAAGCCTCCTATTATGCATATTACTTTTTATCAAGACTAGGAAATGTTTTAATTAAGAAGGAGGATGGCTATATCGTAACAAGGCATGAAGATAACTATCAGATTCTTATCTACAGCTTTAGCGAAGACCTTAATGAGATTATAGAAAATGAAAACTCAGCAAAACATAAAAGAAAAAAAACTGTTACTGAAAGAGAAATATCTTTATCTCTTAAGAACCTTCAATATGATTATAAGGTAACAATGTATGAAATAGGGCAAGAAACAGGATCAGCTTTTAATAACTGGACGCTTATGGGAAAACCGAAAAGGCTTACCGATGAAGAAATGGAGGTTTTATATAATATCTCCCAGCCAAGAATATTTTTAGATTTTGCAAAGAAAAAGCCTGTATATAACTTAATATCAAAGATAGAAGGGTATGGAGCTGTGCTAATTACCCTTCAAAAAGTACAAAAACACCTTTTTTAGGGTGTTTTTTTGTTATTTCACAGTTTATGAATAATGGAACTTCTGCAACTTTGTACTTTTTGTTCAGCAACTAAGTGAATGTTGGAATTATAGGAAAACCTTATAATAGAGGTATGAATAAAAAAATTTGAGGTGAAAGTTTATGTTAGTAGATGGAGACAGGAAAAATGAAAAAATCAACTTCCTTACAGAAGATATAGGAAAACTGTTACTAAAGTTCTCCATTCCAGCTATACTGTCCTTGTTTGTAGCTGAAATGTATAATATGGTTGATTCAGTATTCTTAGGTCAAGTTATAGGACCATTGGGAATAGGAGCATTAACTATTGCATTTCCAGTACAGAGATTGTTTCTTGCCATAGCAATGCTTGTTTCAATAGGAACCTCCAGTGCAGTTGGAAGAAGTTGTGGTGAGAATGACTATTCAAAAGTTAAAAAAATAATTCCAAATGCCTTTATTGTGTTAACTTCAATAATTGTATTTTTAGCAGTTGGAATATATATATTTAGAGATAGTTTAATTATAAAATTAGGAAGCAGCGAAAATATATTTCCCTATGCAAAAGCATATATATCAATTATTTTAATAGGTTCACTATTTCAGGGGTTAATGTTCTTGATGTCCTATATTCTAACTGCCTTTGGAAACACAAAAGTTCTTTTATCAAGCATTTCTATCGGTGCAGTATGCAATGTTTTTATGAATTACCTTTTAGTGGTTAAATTTAATTTTGGAGTTGAAGGAGCAGCAATTGCTACCGTTGCTTCACAAATATTTGCCTTTGCATATGCTCTTATGAAATTCATAGAAACTAAAAAACAGATGAATTTAACCTTTGAAAGCAAATTTGATATAAGTATAGCTAAAGGAATAGTACTTGTTGGTTTTTCTACATTTATAGTTGAAATATCCGATGCAATACTATCCGTAGTACTAAATAAGGTACTTGTTAATATAGGTGGAGACACTGCAATTGTTGCTGTTGGTCTTATAAGCAGAGTGTCAATGATTTTATTCATTACTGTTATAGGTATAAGTTCAGCTCTTCAGCCTATAGCCGCTTATAATTATGGGGCAGAAAACTACCATAGAGTGAAAGAGATAGTTAAGCTTTCAATAAAATCTGTTACCATAACATCAATTTTTCTATGGGCACTGACAATGATATTTGCAAAGGATATTATCGGAGTATTTGTTAACGATCAAGCTATCATCAATTACACTGTTGCCGCTTTTAGAATAGTAATTTCAGTATTTCCTTGTGTAGGAGTATACTTTATTGCAATTTACTACTATCAAGCAATGGGAATGGCAAAGTCCTCCTTATTACTTTCAGTGTTTAGAGAAATACTAGTTCTTATTCCTCTTCTTCACATTATGGTGTACGGATTCAACCTTGGAGTATTGGGAGCCTGGGCAGCTTATCCTGCTGCAGACATTATCTCTTTCATAGTTGCAATAGTATATATTAAATGCAATAGAGCTGAAATGGAGGAAGAGATTCCTATAAAGACAAAAGCAAGAGTTGCTACAGCATAGCTGGCAGCTTTCAAAATTTAAGTACAGTTATTCCTAATATTATATTAATTTAAAAGCCAATGCTTAGTTTTTAAGCATTGGCTTTTGATTTTTTAATTTAACTATTTCCAAACTCTTTTCTTACTTAATCATAAAAACTTTTTCCGGATTAATATGTATATTCAATGGTTGTTGTAATCTTTTTAAAGTTTCCCACTTTTCTTTTGACACTTCCCATTGTAAACTTTTAGTTTTGACATATGGTTTTTCTTCAACACTGTCTAAATAAAGGGTAACAGAAAAAGGACTTTCTTTTACATAATTTATTTGACATTTACAAACATTATTCTTCCCCTGCTCCTCTGTAAGAATAATATTATGTGCTCTGATGCCTACATAGGATAAAGGATCACTTACTTTTTTATTAAGCTTAATTGTACATCCCCAATCTAAAGCTTCTACGGTATTTTCATCTATTAGTTTAGTTCTAGAAATATTTTTACATCCTGTAAGCTGTGCTGCTGAAAGTGTGGGCGGATTCTCAAATATATCCTCTCTACTTCCACAAGCTGCTACCTTCCCTTTACTAAGTACTACTAGTTTCTTGCAAACACGATATACCTCATCCATGTTATGGGATACAAATACTGCAGTACCTTTGTACTGGGATAAGGTATCAATAATCTTTTTTTCCATTTCACCTCTTAAATAGTTATCTAAAGCAGAAAAAGGTTCATCAAGCAATAGTGCTTCCGGGTCTATAGCTAATGCTCTAGCAATAGCAACCCTTTGCTGCTGTCCTCCGGAAAGCTGGCCTGGAAATCTGTTTTCAAGTCCTTGAAGCTGCATCATTTCTATTTTCTCATCAACTATTTTAGCCTGCTCTTGCTTTGATAGATTTTTTATTCCAAAGCTAATATTTTGAGTTACAGTCATGTTAGGAAATAATGCGTAGTTTTGAAATAGAAAGCCAATCTTCCTTTTACGGCTTGGAATATTTATTCCTTTTTCTGAATCATAAAGAACTCTTTCATTTAATACAATTCTTCCTTTACTTGGATTTTCTAAACCGGCGATACATCTAAGTGTCATACTTTTTCCAGAGCCTGAAGCCCCCAGTAAACCAAGAACATTGTCATCAGTATTAAATTTTACTTTTAAATCAAATCCAGGCAGCTTTTTTTCAATATCAACATAAAGTCCCATTTTTATCTTCTCCTAAAACCACTTGTGAATTTTCTTTGATGTTCAGACCAATAATTCATTAATAGCATCACTGTTATAGAAATTCCGACGATTAATATAACCCATATAAGTGCCTTATCCATTTCCCCACTTTCAGCGGCAAAATAGATTGCAACAGGAATAGTTTGTGTTTTTTGTGGTATGTTTCCTGCCACCATAAGGGTTGCTCCAAATTCTCCAAGACATCGTGCGAAGGAAAGAACTGTACCTGCTGCTATGCCTGGCCATGCTAAAGGCAATATAACCTCTGAGAATACTCTCCACTCAGATACTCCTAGTGTTCTTGCTGCACTTACAATATTATTGTCTATTTGTTCAAAAGCTCCCTTTGTTGTATTATACATAAGAGGGAAAGCTATTACACAAGCAGCTATTACTGTAGCAGGCCATGAAAAAATTATAGTAGTTCCGAACTTTAAAAGCAACTTACCAATAGGTCCATTTTTGCCGAATATTAATAACAAAAAGAAGCCTACAACTGTAGGTGGCAGAACAAGGGGCAATGTAAATATAATATCTATTATAACCTTAAACTTACCCTTATAATTTGTCATCCAATATGCTGCAGCAATTCCAATAAAAAACGTTATAAATGTAGCTACAAAGGTGGTTTTAATTGAAACCACTGCTGGTGAAATATCAAAGCCCATGTCTTGTCCCTCCATCAAAATTAACATAAAAGATTAATTATATATTCTATCTTGCAACCTTAAATCCGTATTTTTCAAATACAGCCTTAGCTTCATCACCTTCCATAAATTTAACAAAGTCCTTTGCTGTTTCTATATTCTTGCTTGCTTTAACAACACCAACTGGATATACTACAGGCTTATGAGAACTTTCCGGCGCAGTAGCTGCAACTTTAACTTTATCAGAAACCTTTGCATCTGTTAAATAAACAAGGCCTGCATCTACATTTCCTGTTTCAACCCAAGTTAAAACTTCTTTTACATCTTTAGCAAAAATAGATTTTGGTTGTACTTTATCAGATATTTTCAAAGATGTCAAAATCTCTTGTGAATACTGACCTACTGGTACGCTTTTTGGTTCACCAAGTGCCACTTTCTTGACTTTATCCCCTGCTATATCATTGAAATCTTTAACTACTGTTGAATCCTTAGGCACAATTAATACTACATCATTTTGCAAAAGATTTTTTACTGTGCCCTCTTCCATAAGATTTTTACTCTTTAAAGCATCCATTTGCTTTGCAGCTGCAGACATAAATATATCTGCTGGGGCACCTTGTTCAATCTGTTGCTGCAGTGTTCCCGATCCCCCAAAATTATATGTAATCTTAACCTTTGGATTTTCTTTAGCATATAACTGTTTTATCTCCCCCATTGCATCCTTTAAACTTGCAGCAGCAGATATAGTTAGAGTTACAGCTTCTTCATTTTTACTCTGACTTGTTGAAGAATTAGTACTTCCACAACCAACAGACATAGCTAAAGTTGCAAAAATTAAAGTAGATAATAATGTTTTTTTAAACCCTTTCACAAAAATCCCCCCAATAAACTTATTAAAATATATTGTATACAAAACATAATATAACATGACATAACATATTAATAAACCAATATTACTTATGTTTTGTACTGTAACGTTATGTTTATTATAGTTTTATTCTGTTACTTAATCAAGTATTTTTGGAAAATATATGATATAATTACATTAATAAAGTTTTAATTATATATATTAATTTGTTATTGTACCAATGAAAGGAGACTATTTATGTTAGAAGATACATCATTAACTGCCCAAGAAGTAGCAGACATATTGAAAATCACTAAAAATACTGTATACGAATTAATAAAGCGTGGAGATTTAAACGGTTATAAAGTGGGAAAAAAGATTAGAATTGATGTAAAAGATGTGGAAGATTATAAAAATAAGACTAAAAATAGAAGAGGTACTAAAACCGATGTTCAAGAAAAAAATATTTCCACCGCCACTAATTCATATGCCTTTTCTATCAATGATACAAAAGTATACTCTAGCAGTGAATTTGTAATTTGTGGCCAAGATGTACTTCTGGATATACTATCTCGTTACTTAGAACTTAATTCCCAAGGAATCCATGTGCTTCGTTCCTATGCAGGTAGTTTTAATGCCTTACTTGGACTTTATCATGGGAAAGTGCAGATAGCTACTTCTCATCTATGGGATGGTGATTCTAATGAATATAATATACCTTACGTACGAAGAATGCTGCCTGGTATTCCATCATTAATAATTCACTTGGCCTGCCGTACCCAAGGCTTTTACGTACAAAAAGGTAATCCAAAGGGTATTAAAGGCTGGGAGGATTTAAAAAGACCGGATATTAATATAGTTAATAGAGAAAAGGGCAGTGGCTCAAGAGTTCTTCTCGATGAACACCTAAGACTTATTGGAGTTCCTGGATACACAATAAAGGGCTACCATCGAGAATGTGTTTCTCATCTAGCTGTAGCCAGCACTGTTGCCCGTGGTGAAGCAGATATTGGATTAGGAAATGAAAAGAGCAGTCAACAGGTACAGGGAGTTGATTTCATTCCATTACAGAAGGAAAGATATGAATTAGTTATGAAAAAAGAAGATATGCACAAAAAACCCTTCAAAGCAATAATTGATATTATTCGTTCTGAAGAATTTAAAATGGAGCTTTCAGGAATAGGCGGATATGATCTTACTGAAACAGGAAAATTAATAGCTGAATTATAGACTAAAGAATATTTAAATTGTTAGGTGCTACCTAAGTATTATGAATTAAAACAACAACATTTAGGTAGTACCTGATACCATTACTGTTCAAGTAAAAGTTATTTTACAAGTCTCACTCCTATATGGAAGGCCTTATCACAGTCCTTAGGAAAGACTTCTTTGCGTATTCTTATCTTTTCATCTAATTCAAACATATCTGAAACTACCTTTGAATAGTCATCAAATTGATAAGCATCAGCAGAATACATATATTCTGACTCCTCACCAAAAAACCTCTTTAGCATCATTTTATTAGCATCAAATTGTTTATCATAACCTATGTCCTTGAGGATTTTTTCTGGCGCACCCATAGTATATATAAAGGCTGTAGGCATTTTTTTAGGAGTAAGCTTAGGACTTTTAGTATATTCTACTAAAGGAAACATTAATCTTTCTATAAATGATCTAGTTTCTCCAGTAACAGCTCCCAAATACATAGGTGAACCTAAAATCAAAGCATCTGCTTCCTGAATCTTTTCTAATACCGCAGTAAGATCATCTCTCATTGCACATTTACCATAGCTTTTTCCATCCTTTATCCTACATGCAAAACAGCTAGTACATCCTTTAAAATTCAAATCATATAGATGGATTAGTTCTGTTTCTGCTCCTTGTGACGCTGAGCCTTCAAGAGCTTTATTCAGCAAAGTGGCAGTGTTCCACTGCTTTCTTGGACTTCCATTAATACCTATTACTTTCATAATTCAATTCCCCCTAACAGATTATATACTACCATTATAAGTACAAGTAATTTCTAGTAATAGTGCGCACTTTTTTGATATATACTACCCTTTTAGTTACCATATAACTAACTTAACTTAGATAAGAGCTTCAGTTCACTCCATTTCTGAGGCAAAAGAAGCTGAAGGATGCCGGTGCAGCTGGCCTTTGCATAATGAGTGAGGCAATGACTTGCCTAAACCCTTTAGATTTTAAATTCTTTTTAGATGAACAAAGTTATAGACATATGTTTGCTATGGTCTTAAAATATAATAGGAAGTTAAAGCTTATCAAAAATGGAGGAATTTTATTATGCAATCACATTTAGGAGTATTGGCTGCCTTAGCCACAGCAGTATGCTGGACAATCACCGCTGTAGCCTTTGAGTCTGCAGGGAAAAAGGTTGGTTCCCTCAGTGTAAATATAATAAGACTTTTTATAGCCTTTGTACTGCTTTCAGTTTACAACCTTTTCACTAGAGGATTTCTTTTACCAACGGATGCTTCCGGTTTCACCTGGCTATGGCTGCTGTTATCAGGAGTAATAGGCTTTGTTTTAGGAGATTTATTTTTGTTTCAAGCCTATGTAGAAATTGGTTCCCGTATATCACAGCTTATAATGTCTATAGTTCCGCCAATAACTGCTGTTACTGGTTATTTTCTAATGGGAGAAAAAATAACCCTATTAGGCTTTATAGGAATGACTACAACTATTGGAGGCATTGCCCTTGTAATACTGACTAAAGATTCTGATGAGGAAAAAATCACTTTTTCCAGACCTTTGAAGGGACTTACTTATGCCTTTCTAGGTGCATTAGGACAGGCTTTCGGACTGGTTTTCAGTAAATTTGGAATGGGTGACTACAGCCCTTTTGCTGCCACTCAAATTAGAATTATAGCTGCAATCTTTGGTTTTTGTATTGTTATTTCAGTAAAAAAATACTGGGGAAATGTCTATACAGCTATGAAGGATAAAAAGGCTATGAAAAATATAACCGTCGGCTCTATATTTGGACCTTTTATTGGTGTATCCTTATCTCTACTTGCTGTTCAACATGCACCTACAGCTATTGTTTCAACAATAACCTCTATAACACCTATATTAATCATACCTGCCTCTATTATGATTTTTAAGGAAAAGATAGTGGCAAAGGAGATTTTTGGATCTGTCGTGGCTCTTATAGGAGTTACTCTGCTATTTATATAAATCTTATAACATTACTAAGCATTATAAACCTTTTGCTTTTTAAACAAAATTTAGTTAAAAAATAGAGAAGGGACTTTTCATATTGCAGCTTTATGCATTATGAGACAGTCTCGTCTGACAGTGCTTACTTTTTAAGCACTGTCTTTTAAGTTACTTATTATTTATTTCACTAATCATTCCCCTAGCATATTCTGCATATTCAGTATTTGGATAGTCGCTCTTAACTCTTTCAAAGAATGTTAGAGCCTTTGTGTTATCGTTAACTTCTTTATAGCAGTTTCCTATTTGGTAAAGAACCCATGGCATAATATCTAATTCCGGTGCTACCTGTTCAACTTTTAAAAGTTTTGGCAATGCTTCTTGATAATTTCCTTGCTTATATAGTTTATTACCTTGGTTATATATGGTCCATACATCATTTGTCTTTATACTATTCCATAGTCTATCAAACCTAGACTTTTCCATCTCATCTAGTTTTAAAGACTTTAATATTATTAAGTTATCCAACGCCTTTTCATAATTTCCATCGTAATAAAATTTTTCAGCATCATTTAAAGTTGAATTAAGGATAGTTTTATTATTATAGTTGTCAAGTTCTTCCTTTGTAACTTGAAAATTCTTTTGCAGTGTTTTTTGTTTTTCATCCATTCTTTTATTCTTTTCCCTTGTAGCTCTCTGCTTTTCAAGTTCCTTATCTTCTTTAGTCTCAGCCTTACCAGCACTGTTGAAAATACTTTTAATAGCAGAAGACTTACTATAAGCTGCTGCTGATATGGTGATTATTATAGCTAAGGCTAAAAATAATACAGCATACTTTCTTCCAGAATTCTTGGACCTTTTTATTTTATTATTTCTAGATAACCTTGAAACTCTGTCTCCCTTCACATAGTTATCAGCGTCAAAATCAGTATTTTTTATGGTATCCAGACCTTTTCCGCTAGTTACATCCCCTTTTAATTCTTGCAAATACCTGTTTGCTGATACAGTATAGATGTCATATTTAGCTAGTTTATTTAAAACTTTCTCAGCCTTACTATATTTCTTTTTATAAAAGTAGCAAAGGCCTAAGAGTTTTAATGCTTCAGGAAAATCCGGATTAAGAGATAAGGACCTTTTCAGGTCATTTATTGCCATCTCAACACATCTTATTTTTAAGCTTTTAATAGCCCTGTTATAAAAAGCTATGGATTTACGAATAGCCTTTGGAATCTCATGTGCATTAAATTCCTCATCACTGATATTAATAGGATTCATTTTGTCTATCTCATAGTTAAAATTCATCAATCTAGTCCCACCTTTATTTCAAATACATAATTTATTAAGTTTAAAACATGGCAAACTTCTATATATTACAATTAACGCTAAATTATATGTAATAATTATATATTTTTAGACATTATTTTTCAATATATTACAAAAATCAATATTTTAATGTAGCTTTAAGGTTATAGGATACAGATTTTCCCCTCTCCAATATTACTACTATAAAACAAACATACTAAAAGCCGTGAGTTATATTAATTCCTTGGCACTACGAGCTTTACTGCCTTTCATAAGTATTTCTTTAAAGATAAGGCTTGACCAAAATATACGAATATAGTATAATCCAATTAATTGCAACAGAAGCACAAAATGGGGTACACCACCGAAAGGGTGTAAGTCTCATTTTGTGCTTTTTTTGTCTAAAATTTTAGAAAGGTAGTGAGAAAGTGAAGGTTAATGGAATCACAATTTTTTTAGAGAAAAATCAAAGTTTATATGATTTTCTGAAGGCTCAAAATTATGATATGTGTAAAATTGCAGTTGAGCGGAATGGCAAAATTGTTCCAAAGGCAACTTACAAAGATGTTGAACTTTACGATGAAGATACTATAGAAGTTGTTAGGTTTGTTGGAGGAGGTTAAGCAATGAAAATAACTGTAAATGGAAAGAAATTTGAATTAGAGTGTAAAACAGCCTTTGAACTAAGAGACCAAATGGGAAATGAAAAGGATATTGTAATTCTCAATGGTTTTCAAATAGATGAAGATTGCAAAGTGTCAGAAGATGATGTTTTAAACATAATATGCAAAGGTACTATGCCTAAGAAAGATGAACTTGAGAGCATGATGATGGCAAGACATACTCCAAATGTACATAGAAAGTTAAAGGAAGGCAAGGTGGCCATAGCTGGATTAGGGGGACTTGGATCTAATATTGCAGTTATGCTTGCAAGAATAGGTGTGGGACAACTGCTTTTAGTTGATTTTGATGTTGTTGAGCCAAGTAATCTCAATAGACAAAGTTATTATATAAGCCATTTAGGAATGCCTAAAACTACGGCTTTAAAGAAACAGATAGCGGAAATTAACCCTTTTATAAAAGTAGAAACCCAAAACGTAAGAGTAACAGAGGATAATGTTAAGGAGCTCTTTAGTGGGTATGATATTATTTGCGAGGCCTTTGATAAAGCTGATGCAAAATCAATGCTGGTAAATGTGGCACTAGAACAGCTTACAGATACTAAAATAGTCTCTGCTTCTGGTATGGCTGGCTATGATAGTTCTAATTTAATTAAGACAATAAACCCAATGAATCGCTTATATATGTGTGGAGACTTGGAAAATGGAGCAAGAATTGGAAAGGGATTGATGGCACCAAGAGTGCAGATCTGTGCTGGTCATCAAGCAAACATGATTTTGCGATTGTTACTTGGAATAAATGATGTATAGGAAAGGATGTTGAAAATGGGTGATAGTTTAATAATTGGCGGACATGAGTTTAAATCAAGGTTTATATTAGGTTCAGGTAAATATTCATTAGAATTAATAAAAGCAGCTATTGAAAGCGGTGAAGTAGAAATGATTACTCTAGCCTTACGCCGTGCAAATACAGGTGGAGAGGAAAATATATTGGATTATATACCGAAAAATATTACGTTACTGCCTAACACTTCTGGAGCAAGAAATTCAGAGGAAGCAGTGAGGATTGCACGTCTGGCAAGAGAAATGGGCTGCGGCGATTTTGTAAAGGTAGAAGTAATTCATGACTCTAAATACCTAATGCCAGATAACTATGAAACAATAAAGGCTACAGAACTTCTTGCAAAGGAAGGATTTATTGTTATGCCCTACATGTATCCAGATCTAAATGTGGCAAGGTCTCTGGTAAATGCCGGAGCAGCAGCAATAATGCCTTTAGCTGCACCAATTGGAAGTAATAAAGGGCTTTGCACAAAGGATTTCATAAAAATCCTGTTAGATGAAATAGATTTACCAATAGTTGTAGATGCCGGTATTGGCCGTCCATCACAAGCCTGTGAGGCCATGGAAATGGGTGTTGATGCAATTATGTGCAATACTGCAATTGCAACAGCAAGAGATATTCCATTAATGGCAAAGGCATTTAGACAAGTCATTGAAGCAGGCCGTGCAGCCTATCTTGCTGGCCCTGGACGAGTATTGGATTCTAAGGCAGAGGCATCTAGTCCTTTAACTGGATTTTTGGAGGAATAGTTATGGAAGTCAGTAGAACAAACCCTATGGAATATCTAGAGGACATGGAAGTAATAAGCTCTGATATTATGGACAAAGTCTTAAGATTAGTAGAAGAATATGCTTACCATCAATACACCGAAATAGATGTACAGAAAGCTCTATTGAAAGATACTCTCTCAATAGATGATTATGGTGCCATATTATCTCCGGCAGCAATGCCCTATTTAGAAAAGATGGCTAGAAAATCAATGCTAGAGACCAAGAAGCACTTTGGTAACTCTGTTTGCATTTTTACACCATTGTATATTGCAAATTTTTGTGAAAACCATTGTGTATATTGTGGCTTTAACTGTCAAAATAAAATCCATCGTGGAAAGCTGTCTTTAAAAGAGATAGAAGAGGAACTTAAGGAAATTGCCTCTACAGGATTAAAAGAAATTTTGATTCTCACCGGTGAATCCCGCCATAAGTCTGGAGTAGAATATATTGGCGAAGCAATTAAATTGGCTACAAAATATTTTTCTACCATTGGTATTGAAATCTATCCTCTAAACTCAGAGGAATATGCTTATTTACATCACTGTGGTGCAGATTTTGTTTCTGTTTATCAGGAGACCTATAATACAGATAAATATGAACAGGTTCATTTAAAGGGACCAAAACGAGTTTTTCCCTACCGTTTTCACTCCCAAGAACGTGCACTTCTTGGAGGAATCCGTGGTGTTTCTTTTGGAGCATTGCTTGGTCTAGATGATTTTAGAAAGGACGCCTTTGCAGCAGGTTTACATGCCTTTTTTATACAGCAAAAATATCCTCATGCAGAGATTTCCTTCTCAGTACCTCGTTTAAGACCTTACCTTAACAATGCAGATAATAATCCTAACGATGTTCATGAAAAACAGCTTTTGCAGGTTATGCTTGCTTATCGTTTGTTTATGCCCTTCGCTGGAATTACAATATCTACAAGAGAAAGGGCTGGTTTTCGTGATAACGTTGTAGGAATGGCTGCTACAAAAATATCCGCTGGCGTAAATGTTGGAGTAGGAGGTCACAAAGAGGAACAAAAAGGGGATGAACAATTTGAAATTTCTGATCCCCGCAGCCTTGCTGAAATACACCAGATGATTTTAGACAGAGGATTGCAGCCGGTCTATACCGACTATATCAGAATATAGGAGAAATATATGCTAATTTGTGTAACTAATCGAAAACTCTGCAGGGATGATTTTCTTAAACAAATAAATTTAATAGCTAAAGGAAAACCTAAGGGAATTATGCTAAGAGAAAAGGATTTAAACCTGTGCCAATATGAAAATTTGGCTCTAAAAGTAAAAAGTATCTGCGATACTCATCAGGTACCACTTATTATAAATGAAAAAATTGAGATTGCAGCTAAAATGAAAATACCCTATATTCATTTATCAATGGCAGATTTAAGGATATATAAGAAGGAGCTGCATCAATTTACTCATATAGGAGCTTCAATTCACTCCACCTCTGAGGCAAAAGAAGCAGAAAAATTAGGCGCTACCTATTTGGTTGCTGGACATATATTTGCCACTGATTGTAAAAAGGGAATACCTCCAAAAGGAATTTCATTTTTAAAAGAAGTGTGTAATTCCGTTGTAATCCCTGTATTTGCTATTGGAGGAATTACAAAGACTAAGGTAAAGGCTGTGAAAGATGCCGGTGCAGCTGGTGTTTGCATAATGAGTGAGGCAATGACTTGCTTAAATCCTTTAGATCTTGCAGAGAGCTTTAACTTTTAAAAAGGGACATATGCTTGGGGACTCTGCCCCCAAGCCCCTATTGTCTCATTTTGCTAAAAATATATATCAGAAAATTCTATATGCACTGGATCTATCCTATCACTATCTGCGGCAATTTCAAGATCAGCTTCATTAAAATCCAACACTTTAGTTGGAAACTGCATCTTAAATTCACTACCCTCTCCATACTTGCTGTTTACAGTAATTTTACCTCCCTGCATATCAACAAGGGCTTTTACAATAGAAAGTCCCATTCCGCTGCCCTCATGATTTCTTGTTAGGGACTTGTCCACTTGTCTGAACTTATCAAATATCACTTCAAGCTTTTGCTTTGGTATTCCAATTCCTGTATCTCTAACAGATATAATAATACTCTCTCCCCTGTCCTCTATTAATACAAATATATCGTCTCCTGGATTTGTGAATTTAACTGCATTGGAAAGAAGATTAAGCATAATTCTTTCCATTTTTTCTATGTCACAGGCCATTATTTTTTCCTCTACATCAGTATCAAACACTAATCTAACCTTCTTAGTTTCTACGTATTGAGCAACAGATAAAGTTATTTCCTCAATTACATTTACAATATTACAATTAGTAAGACTTAGTTTTAAAAATCCTGAATCTATTTTTGTACTATCAATTAGGTTGTTAACTAACCTAAGAAGTCTATAACAATTATGCTTTACTGACTTTATATTTCTTTCTAGTTTTTCTCTAGTATTGTCCGAGGAATCGTCAATAATATATTTTTCTATAAATTGTACTGTAGCATGTATAATATTTAAAGGAGTTCTAAACTCATGGGAGATGTTAGCAAAAAACTCCCTTTTTAAGTTATCGTATTCTATTACTTCGTTTAGTAATTTTCGTTCAGTTATGTCTCTAACAACACTAATAACAACATTTTTTCCTTCTTTTACAGAACAAGTACTTGTAATATCAACATCTACAATTTGTCCATTGAGTTTGATAAACTTCTCTTCAACTATTGGCACAATACTTGACTCTTCCTTTAAGTTATCTAGTCTTTTATAGAGCAAACTGTGATAATCTTTATGAATAAAGCTGGATAACATCTTCCCTTGGATTTCACTAGAGTCTGATGCTCCCAAAAGCTTCTTTGCCTCGTCATTTACAAGTTGTATCTCTCCATCTACATGAACAAATATAGCATCAGGTAAGTTGTCTACAAGGGTTTTATATCTTTTTTCACTTATGATAAGCTCATTTTCTGTAATTCTATGTTTCCTTATTTCTATCTTTAATTTCTCATTAGATTTTTCTAACTCTTCAGCTTTTAGCTTTAATGCTTGATTTGTTTCACTTAACTGATAAAATAGAAGTTCATAGGGATTTTTAATACATATAGTACTTACAACTTTGTACATAAGGTAAGAAGATACTGCATACATTACATGACCAATCATATTAGATATATCAAAAACATCTGAATATAGGGTAAAAAATATTTCTGAAACAATCATTATTGCAAGAGAAAATATCATATAAGTATATACACTTTTATCAAAGGCCTTCTTGTTCTTCATTAAAATAAGAATTGAAGCTATTGATATTAATGCTATTACGTATTCACCTAGTTTTTTAAATAAAGTTAATCCTACTCCTGTTACATAACAATCAGGGAATATCCCCCATAAAAATACAGACAATAATAAAAATATAGATATTATGAGGTAAATTAGAATTGAAGTCTTTTCCTTCAACTTTTTCTCGATAAAAGTAAATGCTATAAGAAGAGAGACACTTTGTAAAAATCTTGTAATAATCCATAGTTGTGTAGCTAAATTTGCTGTATCTCCATAAAATATTCCAATACCTTTATAGGTTAAAGCATGAAGCAGATTAAAGAAACCAGAAAAAGCAAATGAAATTCCTAAGAAAGTAAAATAACTATTGTTTGATATTTTGTAGGTATTTATAGCAATTATAGAAACACTAAAGTAAAAGATTACGGTGGCTACTTCAATAACAGTGTGAAACAATAAATAATTTATAAAGCTAATATAGATTAAGATTACTCCTAATGTGGTTGCTAAAATTATTTTCTTAAAAACCTCTGGTTTAACTAGGGCCTTATCTTTGTCCATAATTTTAGTTTCCATGTTTAATCAACTCCATTTCTTTTATATAATAACATAAATGTTAGAATAAAATTATTTACTAACGATTATTATTTAGTAATAACCATTATTAGGTAATTATCTTACTTTGTTTTCATATTATAACATTATATTCTAGGTTTTTCAAATTTTTCACAAATCCTACTTTGTAATAAAAGAAAATATCAAAAAGCCAATGCTTAGTATTGTTAAGCATTGGATTTTACATTTTATATACTCCTTTTTATCTTAGCCTTGAAGGATTTGTCTTTAGGCAGACACTGACTCATCAGATTCCTCTATGTAGGCTATTTTTCTACCATGTAGAAAATAATATAGGAAAAGACAAAGAAATATCACTACTGCCATAATCATATACAAACCACGATAACCAATTAATGGCACAAAGTAACCTAATATAAATGGTCCAAGACCTACACCTAAATCTTGAAAAATAAAATTAGTAGAAGTTGCTAGTCCCATGCGGTGCTTAGGTGAAACTTTTACTGAAATCGCTTGGACACTAGAGGAAGTAGTACCATATCCTAGCCCCACTAAAGCTCCAGCTAATAAAAGTGAGAAGCCTTTGTGGCTTTGACTAAGAATAACTAAAGCTATAGCAAACAATAAAATAGCTGGATACATAACAAAGTTTTCACCTTTTTTATCAAAGCATCGTCCAGTAAAAGGGCGTGAGACTAAAACAAACACTGCATAAACTATAAAGAAAAAACTACCTATGTTAACCAGATTAATTTCCTTAGTATAGGAAGTAAGGAAAGTAAGAATGCTGGAATAGCCCAGAGCAATTAATGCAGCAATAATGGAAATGGGAATAGCTTTTATTTCAAAGAAACTTTTCAGTGAAAAACCTTTTCTCTTTTCTAATTGCTCTTTGGTAAATTCTAATCTTGGAATCTTTATAAAGAACACAGCAATAAAACTAAATACTAAAAATATAATACATATAACAAAATTCATGTAAAAGGTACTATGTCCAACTATAAACATCCCTAGAAAAGGTCCAATTGCGGCAGCAACAGTAACACTTAATGCATAATAACCGGTACCTTCACCACGACGATCCTGTGGAATAATTTTTGCTACAATTGTCCCTGTTGCTGTTGAGGCAATTCCCATTGCAGCTCCATTTAAAAAACGGTTAATCAAAAGAAATGCCATACTATTAACTAAAACATATAGACATGTAGTAAACAAAAATAAAATAAAGCCTATATAAAGCATCTTTTTCCACCCTACTTGATCAATATATCTACCAGAAAAGATACGTGCAATAAGTATTCCTATGACAAATATTCCAGAGGCTAGCCCTGCTTCACTAGGTGAGGCATGAAACTTTTCCGTTGCAAATAGGGTGATGGTCACCATTAATAAGTAAAAAGTAAAATAAAGAAAAAAGTTGGCTGTGGATACAATTAAGAAATTCTTAGTCCACAATTTAGATTTATTCATTTTTATTTCTCCTTTTCTTTTGTAATGTTTTCTAGTATTTTAGGAAGTACTTCAAAGATATTTACCTGTTCCTCAAAGGGAATATCTTTCATTACGCTATACTCTAACTTTGTTATTTTTTCACGACATAATTGATAAATCTCTTCTCCTAATTCCGTTAGCTGAATTATTTTTTCCCGTCGGTTTTTAGTTACTATTTCCTTTACTATAAGTTTTTCCTCCAAGGTATGGACTCTCCTAGTAACACTAGGCTTTTCTATATTATAATGGCTAGAAATATCCACAAGAGAAGATGGTCCATTGGTTTTCAAGTAAATAATAACTTGCCATAGGGAGTAAGAAAGATCATATTCTCCTAATAGCTCATTTAATTTGCTTATAAGCGGTCGATATATTGTTAAGAATCGTTGAAAAAAACCTTGCATTTCACTACCTCCTGAAAATTGTTACCCTGGTTAACTGTTACCCTAGGTAATTATACCCCTTTTTTTCTTAATGTCAAGAGGCCTAATAAAAAGCCAATGCTTAACAAAATATAAGCATTGGCTTTCTTAATAATTATTTTTAGCATTTAACCTACTGCATGATTCACAGAATTATATCCTTACTTATCATTGTCCTCTACTAATGGAATGTATTCTTCATACCCTTCTTCCTTCATCTTTTTAACAGGAATAAATCTTAAGGCAGCAGAGTTGATGCAATATCTTAAGCCGCCTTCTTCCACAGGTCCATCTGTAAAAACATGACCAAGATGGGAATCTGCATGCTTACTTCTAACTTCAATTCTATGCATGCTATGACTAAAATCCGCCTTCTCCTTTATAAACTCTCTGCTTATAGGCTTTGAAAAAGCTGGCCAACCGCAGCCAGAGTTAAACTTGTGAGTTGAAGCAAATAGAGGCTCACCAGAAACAATATCAACATATATTCCCTTTTCAAAGTGGTTATCATAAGTGTTATTAAAGGGTCTTTCCGTTGCATTTTCTTGTGTAACCTTATACTGAAGCTCATCAAGCTTTTTTAACAATTCTTCTCTACCAGGCTTTTTGTAATCTCTGGCCATAAAATCCCTCCTTAAATCTTTATATAATTCTATCCTGTTAAACCCCTTTATTGTCTCCTTCTGTAAGCTGATTAACTATTCTATCAACTTCCTTATTAGGATTTCTCCACCAGTCCTTGCTCCATATTCTTATGATTCTCCACCCTCTAGATTCTAAATATCTCTGTCTATGAATATCTCTTTCCCTAGCTGACTTTGAACTATGATAGGTTGCTCCGTCACACTCTATGCCTAAGATATAGCTTGAAGTCCTTGTATCATATATTGCTAAATCAATTTTATACCCGGATACTCCTACTTGGGTATCAACCTTATATCCTCTTTTAACCAGGGCTTCATATACCTCTGCTTCAAAATCGCTGTCATGTCTTCTTTCTCTATTCCTATTAACGTCACTGTCTAGAAGACTATTTAGGATTAATTGTGCTCCTTCTTTATTTCCCTTTGATACCTCTCTAACGTACTGGAGATACCTTTTAAAGAGCCTAGGACCATTATTTTTTGAAGAATCAACACTTAATTCCTCTGGCTCTATTGAGGTTACAACATATATCTTCTTTTTAGCTCTGCTTATTGCAACATTTAACCTGTTTTCTCCACCATCCTGTGAAAGAGAACCAAAGTTCACAGATACTCTTCCATTTTCATTTTTAGCATAGGCTGTGGAAAATATTATGATATCTCTTTCATCTCCCTGCACATTTTCAATGTTCTTCACAAAAAGACTTAAATCTTCACTATTTTCTTCCCTCTCTATCTCTTTAACATATGCCTTCTTAAACTCCTCATCTTTCTGGCCTCTCTTTTCCAGCATATCTTCAATAAGGGATTTTTGATTTATGTTAAAGGTTATTATTCCTATGGTTTCTTTATTTTTTCTCTCTTTAAATAGCCTTTCTACAATATTTACTATTTCCTCCGCTTCCCTTTCATTACACCTATCTATCCATCTGCCTTCCACCATTATTCTTTCTATAGGAGCTCCATATTCACTTTCACTTTTTAAGTTTGGCGATACTTGAAGTCTTCCTCCATAGAAGGCATAGTTTGAGAAATTGATTAGTTCATCATACTCTGAACGATAATGATAGCTTAGGTGAACGCTATTATAATTTACCTTGGCAAGGTCCAGTAAACTTTCCTCTTCAAGAGCTGCTATGTTATCCATATCCTCTTCTTCATCACAGCCATTAAATCTGGAATTAAAAGTTGAAGATGGTTTAAGCTGCTTATCATCCCCTGCTACTACAACTTGTTTTCCTCTGAATATAGTTGGAATAGCATTTTCTACAAAGATTTGTGATGCTTCATCAAAAATCACTATATCAAAAATCTTTTCCTTAAGAGGAAAAACCTCTGACACAGTTTCAGGGCTTAAAAGGAAACAAGGAAATATCTTTAATATCAAGTCACTGTATTCTTCAAAATATTTTCTTATAGGCAGAAGAGATCTTTTTTTATTTGCTTGCCTTTTAAACTCTCTAAAGTTATTTTCCTCTGCTAACTTCGGTATTTTTTCTGCCCATTTATCTAAAATATATTGTCGACTTAATTTTTGCTTCATAGCCATACTATTTTCTACGTCTTCAACTATACTGTTAAAAGAATTTATTTGTTCAAGAACCTTTTGAACCTTTTCTTCCTTTTCTATTTCTAAAATATTATAGAGTGCAGTAAATTCCAAAAGAGAATTTATTCTTTTCCTCATCACCGTTATATTGCTATTATAAGCATAATTTAATATCTTACGTTCTAACTTCTCAAGATTTTTCACAGTTATTAGATCATCTCTGTACTTCTCTATTGTATTTAGTGCATCTATAATATCTAGAAAGTATCCAGTTAAATCCTCACCCTTTAAGAATTTTTCAATAATCATATTATAAGCTTTATCATTGAGAGCTTTTTTTACAACTAATATGTCCTGAAAAGCTTTCTGTATTGGTAGATATATTTTTACTACCTTATCTATAAATTCTCTCTCTTTTACGTAAAATTGTTTTCTATTTTCTTCTTCCAATCTTTTATTTTCAGAATAGCTTAACCAGTAGCCAATGCTCCACCATCTTCCATCATTTATCTTATTAAGAAGAGAATTATTATATTTTTCATTAAGTACTACTGCTAACTTTTCCGCTTCTTCCTTATCTAGTTCATAAGAATGCTTCTTAAATAAACTCATTAATCCTTCATAGATTTTATCTTCCTCTAAGCTAATCTTTATAATGTTTTTTATAGGTAGTACCATAGCTTCTATCTTTTCAGATAACTCATCTATGTCCATAAAGTTCATTGTAGGATTAACATCTTCTATAAAAGAATTTTTACTGAGAAGTTCACTATACTTCTGAAAGGCTTCCACCTCTTTATCTTTAATTCTTTCTATATCGTTTCTTAGTTCGTAATACTTTTCTTCCTTAAAATCATTATTTTTTTTGAATCTATTAAAGTCTTCATATCTTTCATCTTCTTTTCCTATTATCCCCTTTGTTTTAGAATACATTTCCTGCAGTGAAATGCCATAACTCCTTTCCTTATGAAGCACTTCACCTACAAGTTCTAGAAGCTGAATTCTGTCATCTATAGACTTAGCTAACCTTGCTATTTCCTCTTTGCCTTTATCTGTGACAGCTTCACTTTCCTCTAATGCTTCTGCAATAAAAGAATAGAATCTTTTTTTATCCCCATTTATATCATGGATAAGCACAGACTTCTTATTTAGTTCTTCCAATCTGTTATATATTACATCAAGAGCTGCTCTTTTTTCAGATACCATTAGAACAGTTTTGTCCTTTGCCAGAGCATCTCCTATAATATTGACAATAGTTTGTGATTTGCCTGTACCTGGTGGTCCATATATGACCAGCTGTTTTGAGTCATTAACCTTCTTAACTGCTTTTTCCTGACTATAATCTAAAGGAGATATTAAATATAGGTCCTTTTCACTAAAGGAAAGTTTACCATGTTCCTCTTTTTCCTCTTCAACAACTGTACCTAGAGAATTACTTTTAAGAAGCTGACTTAAAAGTTCATTGTCAGTTTCCATAGTTTCCAATTCCATATAATCCTTATATATAGAGTTTGCCATTGGAAATTGTCCCACTACTATATAATTTTTAATCTTAATTTCACCTAAATTGTATTTTGGAATAGTATTCTTTTTATAATCATTAAACTTCAAAGGCTCAGTTTCTTCATAGTTTACTATAATACTGTTGTCTTTTAAGTCCTCTATAATCTTTGATATAAAATCCCCTTCTATATCCTCAAACTCTGTTTCTATAGCTGGTAACTTAATTTCATTATGTTTGGAACAGGCCATTAAAAAAACCTTATTAATGAGAACAGGCCTATCTACTATATTGTTGCAATACCACTGATCTCCATTTCTCGAAAAGGTAACAGGAAATAGTACTAAAGGTGCTCTTACAAAAGTTTCGTCTTTAAGGTTACCCTCAACAAAGGGATAGCCAATATACAGTTCATATCTGCCTGTTTCCTTATATATATCACCTATTTCCTTATGTAGTGCTTTTAAACTGGCAGAAAAATCAATTATCCTTTCCCCATTTTCATTTATCTTTGCCAGTTCCCAGTCTAACTTTTCATTAAAGGTCTCTTCAATTACTAAAAGTTTATCTTCTAGTACTTTCATATCTAGCTTTTCTTCTTTAAGTTTTTCTATTTCCAGCTTTTTATCTTTAGGAAGTTCTTTTCTTAAAATTTCTTTTTTGTCATTTACATAGGCATAGGAATCCTCTAGTAATAGAAAGCTTTTACTTTCTCTGTTTAACATCCACTGAATAAGTTCCTCAGTTATTCCTTTTCTTATATCTTCAAGCTTAACTATATCAAAGGCTCTCTTTTTAGGAAGTGTCATACTTACTAGACTTCTGTTTCTTCCGCTTAAATTAATAAGTCTCTCCTTATATTTCTGGAGAATTTCCTTCATAAATCTTCACCTCAACCAAAAATAGTACAGTTTTTTGCTATAAATGATCCATACTATGTTTATTAAAAGTACTTAGCTAATGCTAATTCCTTGTATGCATTATAAAATAATTATGCCCAAGTGAACCATATTATAGTACTAAAGTATTTGACCATTAAAAGATATCTACTTGTGCTTATCATTTTTATGAAAAATAGATTTGCCATTAGCTGCTGGTAATATGTATAATTTATTTATTAGGAAAATTTTAACTGAAACTTTTTACAAATTAACTATAAGGGGTGATGTTAATGAAAGATAAAAGAATAACTAAGCTGACTACTTTAGCAGAAACTAAATTTTTAAGTCTTTTTAATGCTGAATACAAAAACAAAAAAGGAGCTACAAAACACTGGACAATTGCTTCAAGAAAAAGCCTTGAAATTTTAAAGGAGCAGTACTTCCAAGACAGGAAAGAAAAAGTGGATGCAGTTGTTATGAATGCTATTCACAAGGAAAGTGAAAAACTAGTATTAATAAAACAATTCAGAGTTCCTTTAAATGACTTTATCTATGAACTTCCTGCAGGTCTTATAGATAGTAATGAGAGCATTGAATCCGCTGTAGCTAGAGAATTAAAAGAAGAAACTGGACTCTCTCTCTTAGAAATTGATGAAGAAAAGACAAGAAATATAGCTTATGTTTCACCTGGAATGACTGATGAATCTTTGGCTTTAGTATACTGCAGCTGTACAGGCGAAATAACAGGCAAATATCTTGAAGAGAATGAAGACATCGAAGCTATGCTAATTTCTCGCAATGAAGCAGAGGAATTGCTAAAAAAAGATGTTAAAATGGATATAAAAGCATATATGGCACTTCTAAGTTTTATTAACTGTTAGTAAACTTGGATTTTAAAAAAACGTACTAAATTTTTTCAGTACGTTTTTTCATTACATAATAGTATTTTTTTAAGATCTGAAGCTGTCCATCCCTTATTCTATAGTTTTAATCAATTCAACACCATTTCCCGCCATAATAAATGATGCTACAATATTTAAAAGGTCTGCTTTATGTGTTCCAAGATCATAGGTCTCCACCGTATCCATAGGAACTATTATCCTTGACTCTATATCCTTTATATTATAATAAGCCTTTGCACAATTTGAAAATTGTTCAATACATATATCAGTGCAATCACCTATTACGATCATATTGGTTATTTGGGAATTCTCCTTTAGCCACTGTTGGAATTTGTCTTCAAGAAAACCATTGGTAGAATTTTTTTCTATAAGGGTATAGCCACCAACTTCCTTTATTTCATCGATAATCTCACTCTCTAAGCTTCCCTTAATACAGTGAGGCGGATATGCCTTAAGCTCAGGGGATTTATCTGTGTGACTATCTGCAAAGGCTATAACTGGTATGTTATTTTCTCTGCATAATTTCATTGTTTCCACAGTATTTTCTATTAAAGACTTAATTCTCGAGCTGTACAAACTGCCTTCTTTACAAAAACCATTTACCATATCTATTATTATTAGCACAGTATTTTTAGGATTTAAGTCTTTTATATGCAATGATGGTTTACTGTTTAATTCATCTAGCATTTTCTCAAAGGCAGATTTTAATTCTTCTAAAAATAAATATCTATTTCTCACACTTTCCATGCTTATCACCCTCAATTAATAATTTTTTTATTTAAAGTTACTCTTTCTTTTATCTCTAGCAGAAAGAATATTCTCAGCCATCTTGTAAAAATCTATATGATTGGTCTTTTCTACATGTGATTTCCACTGATCTCTAATACTTGATGCACCGCCGAAAGCACCACAGAGGGCACCAACAATAGCACCATTAGTATCAGCATCATCGCCGATATTAATTACTGCAGGTAAACATTCCTCATAAATTCCACCGCCAGCATAAAAAACACCTAAACTTAAAGGAATAGACTCATAGCTCTTCATACCTGCTCCAATTAATCGGTACAGCATTTTACAGACTTCATCTAAGCTTTTATCCTTATTGCTGTCTACAACCTTTATAGCCAGTTTTATTCTTTCTTCAACGGAAGGCGACGGTATATCATACCCCTTTTCTTCTCCATAATGTGCTCCATAAATTGCTGCTTTCATCACCTCAGAAATTGGCTCCTTTCCTTCTACTGCACAGGCTACAGCAGCTGCTACAGCACAGGTGGAAGCTGCTCCTGGCTTGCTGCCGTGAGATACAATGGCTGATTGAAAGGCATCCTCTACAGCATTTTTTACATCTCCATGATGGAAGATTCCTATTGGTGCTACTCTCATAGCACCACCGTTAGTATCTCCCAATCTCCCTGCCTTAATATAATCTTCTCCATTGATAATAGAAGTTAGAAATCTTCTTGTGCTTGGCCCAATAACCGTTGTTTCCAACATCTTATTTTTAATTGCCCATTGTCTCATTTTATCTACAAAAAGCTCTACATGAAAGCCAGCTTTCTCTATTAAAACTGACGCAATAATAATACTTTCTTCAGTATCATCGGTTATTTCTCCTTTCTCTAAGGAACCATGAGCCCTCTGCTCTGATGATGGTTTGTTAAAGCCTAAAATCCTTCCATAGGATTTTTCTATTTGATTCGGTGTCATAAATGATGCAGGCATTCCCATAGCATCACCTATAGCTGAACCTATTAAAGCTCCATAAGCCCTATTAAGCATGATTAGTCTCTCCTTTCATAAGTCTTTCTACATCTTCCAAGCTATACTTTCCATTTGGTCCCATAAAAGTGGTATTTAAAGCACCGCAGGCACTACCTATGCTAAGCACTTCTTCAAATTCAAGGTTATTTAAAAAACCATAAATACATCCTGCTGCAAAGCTATCTCCTGCTCCTGTAGTATCCATTGATTTTACATTATAAGCTGCCCCTTTGTATTTTTTGTTGCCTTTATAAGCAGTGATTCCCTCTCCTCCATTTTTAATTATTAAGTATTCTATCTTATATTTTTCTATCCATTTATCAACCTCTTCCTCTGCATTTAACTTTATTTTGATTTTCTCTAGTTCATTAGCATTAGGTATTAAAACATCACATAACTCTAAAATTGAATATAATATTTCTGACTCTATTTCACCTACTAAAGGACCTGGATCAAACATAACAGAAGCTCCTCTTTCTTTAACCTCTTTTATAAACCTTAATATTTTTGCTGCATAGCTACTTAATAGATAATACCCTGTTAAATAGACAAAGGCAGTTTCTTTTACCAAATTAGGCTTTATGAGGCTATAGGAAAACATCTCTTCACAGCCCTTATAACTCATAAAGGTTCTCTCTGTAGCAGAATCTAAAACTACAATGCAATAACCTGTGGTTTTATTTTTTTCTACAGCAACACAGTCATTATTAATATTGTTTTCTAGGAGAAACTTTTCTATTGTATCGCCATCTTCATCCATGCCTATAGCAGATACAGGATATGCATCAATTCCAAGATTTTTTAGTGCACAGGCAACATTTATTGTACATCCTCCTACCCTGTTAAAGGAATCTGTAATTAAAGTATCCTCTCCCCTAATGGGATACTTATTTACTAAAATATATTTATCAACTATTATCCCGCCCATAACAAGGACCTTATTTTCCTTAATTACTGTCATAAAATCACCTACTCATTTAAAATAATACTACTTGCTTTATCCCAGGTTAAATATACATTATCTCCGTTTTTAACTTTTTCTTCTCCAAAGAAATTCTGCTGCTGCACTATCACTTCTTCTCCCATAACCTCAACCCTGTATATAGAAAGGTTACCTGCATAGGTAATAAATTTGATTACTCCCTTTAAAAAAGTCTTATTACTAGGCTTTTCTTTTTCAATAGAAATTTTCTCTGGTCTAATTGAAAGAACACAATTTTGATTTAAATTTAGCTTTTCTTCCGCTTCTATATGTATCCTATCTCCATTTTCCATTTGAAGACAGTAGATATCCTCTCTGATATCCCTTATTACTCCTTTAAAGAAATTTGATTGTCCTAAAAACCCTGCTACAAAGGAGTTAACTGGCTTTTCATAAATAGCATGAGGAGTATCTAATTGTATAATTTCACCTTTATTCATAACTGCTATTTTATCAGATAAAGTTAAAGCTTCTTCCTGATCATGGGTAACGAAGATTGTTGTTATACCAACCTTTTTTTGAATTTGACGTAATTCAACCTGCATATCAACCCTTAATTTTTTATCTAAGGCACTTAAGCTTTCATCTAAAAGCAGTAATCTTGGTTTTATTACTAATGCCCTAGCAAGGGCAACTCTTTGCTGCTGTCCTCCAGATAATTGCTTAGGCTTTCTCTTTTCGAAGCCAGTTAACTGTACCATTTCAATTGCTTTTGCTACTTCTTTTCTAATTTCGCTTTGTGACATCTTTCTTTGCTCAAGTCCATAAGCAATGTTTTGCTCAACATTCATATGAGGAAACAGAGCATAGCTTTGAAATACCATTCCTATATTTCTTTTATACACTGGGATTTTATTAATCACTTCATCCTCTATTATTACATCTCCTCCATCTGGACTTTCGAAACCTGCAACAATTCTTAAAGTTGTGGTTTTTCCGCAGCCGGAAGGTCCCAGCAGGGATAAAAAGGTTCCCTTTTCAATACTTAGGTCTACGTTGTCTAAAACTGTATTTGAATCGTACTTTTTACTTAATTTTTTTATTTGAAAATATGACATTAAGCTCCCCTCCTAAATATATTTTTAAGGGATGATTGCATAAGAAGAGCAATAAGTATAATTATTATTAAAGAAACAGCTAAAATAATCGTTGCTACTGCATTAATCTCCGGTGTAAATCCAAATTTAATTGAAGAATATATTTCAATTGGCAGAGTACTATTGCCAGTAGGAATTAGAAAATAAGAAATAACAAAATTATCAAAGGATATCATAAAGGATAAGAATCCTCCTGCAATAACTGCCGGAAATATGGCAGGCAGTATTATCCTTCTAAAAGTTGTCCATTCATTTGCTCCAAGACTGTAGGATGCCTCTTCTATTGCTTTATCCATATCAGAAACTCTAGCACCTATTACTAATACTGCATAAGGCAGTGAAATAATAACATGTCCAATTATTAATATAAATAAATTCTTGCTTAATCCAACCTTCATTAAAAATAGTAATAGTGATAATCCCATAATAAGCCATGGAATTGTCAACGGCATAAGGACTATAGAGTTCACAGTATTCTTTATTTTTTTCTTTCCTTCAGGGATTTCAAGGACCAAGGCAGTTCCTAGAATTACACAGAGGACAGCTGTAATAAAAGCAATATAAACACTGTTAATTGCTGCATTTATCAGTTTTGTATTATTAAAAAGCTCTAAATACCATTCAGTGCTAAAGGTAAAAGGAAGTGCATTATATCTTGATTTATTAAAGGACATCACCGCCATAACAATTATTGGCATGTATAGAAATGTGAATATTAATAGGGCATAGGTCCATCCAAATATCCGCTTTTTCACCTGCTACACCTCCCTGTTAAACTTAGAAAATATGCCTAGAGATACTAGCACCAAGGCAAGAAGTATAAAGGCTATTGCTGCACCAAAATTCCATCCATAGATTTCAAAAAATTGATCTTCAATAATTGTTCCTATAACGGAACCATTTACTCCACCTAATATTCTAGGTTCAACAAAGCTTCCAAGACATGGTATAAATACTAAGATAGAACCTGTTAGAATTCCTGTTTTACTTAAAGGAAGAGTAATATTTATAAAGGTGTTAAAAGCAGTAGCTCCAAGGCTTTTTGATGCTTCTATAATAGAATCGTCTAATTTTTCCAAGGACATATAAATTGTAATAACCATGTATGGAAAGAAAATATGTGTAAGTCCAATTATAACTGCTGCCTGTGTAAACAGAATACCTAAGCTACCATTTCCAATTATGTGAAGCTTTCTTAGAAATATCTCTAATATGCCACCATCTCTAAGAAGGTTGAGCCAGGAGTAGGCTCTAACAAGTTCGCTTGTCCAAAAGGGTATGATAATAAGAAGAAGCATAATTCCTTTGCCCTTTCGAACAATTTTAGCCATAATATAGGCCATAGGGTAAGCTATTAATAAACAAATAACTGTTACAATAAAACTTATCTTTATAGTTTTTGCAGTTAGTTTTACATATAGACCTTTAGAAAAAAAATCTATGTAATTTTGTAATGTAAAGCTGGCTGATTGTCCATCACTTAAAAAGCTAAAATAGAGCATTATAAATAATGGTACAATACCAAAGGCAATAAGAACAAAAAGTGCAGGGCTCATAAGTAGATAGTTTTTCTTCATTTCTCTTCCTCCATTCAAAATCACTTTTTGTTAAATATGGATACTTCAATCTAGAATTAAGTCTATGTATAGGTATATATTAGTGATTCTGAAGTCATATTCAAAAATTACTTATGATAGAGAAGAATTACTAATATATACCCCGCACAAATTAAATCTTAAATTTATATATCACACTATTTTGCCTTAACTTCCTGCCATAATTCATTCCAAGCTTTCTTAGTTGCTTCATCCTGATAAGATATAAAGTATAGTTTACTTAGCACAGCTTCGCTCATGAAGTTGTCTTCAACTAATTTTGGATCAAGAGCAGCTATTGCAAGTTTATTTGTGGGAGCTGGTCCGCCGGATTTTGCCCAGTTTTCCTGGAATTCCTTACTGGTCATAAAGTCAATGAATTTATAAGCTAGGTCTTGATTTGGTGCATTTTTCACTATACTCCAGTTATCAACCCAACCAATAGCACCTTCTTTTGGTACCACAAATTTTATTGGCTGTCCCTCTTTTTTCATGGAAGCAGATTGTCCACTCCACATAACTCCAAGGGCTACTTGGTTGTTTGCAAATAATTTAGACCACTCATCACCAGTTTTCCAATAGGTCTTGTTTAGTGGCTTTTGTTCAAGAAGTTTATTCTTAATTGCATTTAAGTCACTTGGTTTATTTGGGTTTTGTCCAAGTGCAATAGCTGTAAGCATTACTGCATCATTGAAATCATCTCTAAATCCAATTTGTCCCTTATACTTTTCATCCCATAGAACATTTACACTATCAATATTTTCTTTGATTATATTTGTGTTATAAGCTAATGCTGTAGAACCCCAAACCCATGGAACAGCATAAGTCTTTCCATTCATACTGTTTTCAGGTAAGTTCTTAAACTTATCTACTATGTTCTTATAATTTTCTAATTTATTAGTATCTATTGCTTCAAGTAAATCCTCTTTTTCTGCTACTGGAAGTACAGAAGCATTAGGAAGTACTACGTCTATTTTGCCTTTTCCATCAGTTCTTAGCTTTGTGAGTAATTCTTCTTCTGAAGACATATAAATATGTTCAACCTTACATTTATACTTGTCTTCAAATTCTTTTACTACCTCTGCTTTGTCTGAGCCATAATCCTTCCAGTTAACTACTACAAGAGTTTTAGCAGCACTATCAGACTGTTGTCCACTGGTTGCTTGATTTGACTTTAAGCCACAGCTTGTAAAACCAACTGTAAAGATAGTTGTTATCACTAGTGCCATTCCTTTTTTCAAGAAACTTTTTCTACTCATTTTTATTCCTCCTATAAATAATTAAATTAAGATATTTTTATTATTGTTATTTCTACATATGTTTACATTTCTGTATACATATGTACTATTTCTATATTCCATATATTCTATATATTCTTAAAATACCCTTCTTTTTTGCAAGAAATGGTAGTCAAAATAAGATTAGGAATGCATGCATTCCTTTCTGATTAAATATTTTATATAAAAAAATCACATGAGGTTTAATCCTCATGTGATTTTTTATTTCTATACTTTAAACTTTATACTAACCTGTACTAACATTTAAACTTATCTAAATTGTCAATGTCTGACTTTAATTGTTTTAGTAATACTAATCCTAGAAAGTATAATTGTCTTCAAGTAAATTATTAAGTTCACTATTATTAAGTACGTCTATTTCTTCTTTTTCTTCTTTATTATTCATATTTAAATCAATCATAACACTTCTTTTTTTACTTCTTGATAATTTTCTTTTATTTTTCTCTTCTAAAGCCATCTTTATTAAATTTATTGATTCTGTAGGAGTTTCACATCCTCCAAGAACTACTATGTTATTCTTATTATTATATGTTATATATGTACTTTTATAAACTTCGAATAATTTAGTCACTTCATATGGATCATATCCATCAATTTTTAAATTAATACCTAAATAATCACAATCATATAGATCTGGCTGAACAAATACACTGTTTTTTATGGCTAAATCAACAGCAGTCTTAGCATCTTTTAGGCCATCATATAACTTTAAAACAAGACCTGATCCTTCTGCTGTATTTATTCTAAATGAATCTTTATTATCAATACTACCATCAGCATGAATACCTATTATGTTATATGCCAAATCTAAACTTTCAATTACTTCATTATTAATTTCTTTGTAGGTATTTCTCTTATTATTATCTACAAACTTAACATCGCTTATTAAGTCCATTATACTATTTATATCATTCCAACACTCAATAGTATTTTTAAATGCCAATTCATCTTCCTTTAAACTAGGTAAAACAGCTACTACATTTACTTTGGCATTTGGTAATACTTTTTTTACTATTTGTATAAAGGTTTTTATTGCGCCGGAACCTGTTCCCCCAGCCATAGTTGTAAATACTACAACTACTTCTGTTAAAGGATATTTGCTTAGCAATGTTCCTATGGCATTAATATTATCTTTTAGCATTTCTTTAGATTTATTTCTATCTCTTCCTGAACCATCTGTTCCTGGATATACATATACATTTTTTATCATATCGGCATTTTTTAGTGGTTTTATATCAAATAAACTGCTATTTAAGAATAACCCATTATATCTTTGATTTTTACTTAATAATCCATCTACTATATTTCCAGCACCTTGTCCTAGTGCAACTAATAACATTTTACCTTTTTCCATAATTACTCTCCTTATTACATTATTATATACCTATTATCGAAGAAAATTTTGATAACCTTATATTTTAAATCCTTTTTTTAAAAAAATTATAATAATTACTTAAGTTTACCTCTTATCCATTCGAAAAAAGAAGGGGAGGATTAATTATTATGGATAATAAAGATAAATACATAGATACACAAAAAGTTAGTGCTAA
Organism: Clostridium tanneri; assembly: GCF_033659955.1. Taxonomy (NCBI): domain Bacteria; kingdom Bacillati; phylum Bacillota; class Clostridia; order Eubacteriales; family Clostridiaceae; genus Clostridium; species Clostridium tanneri. Next base: position 71,743 of record NZ_JARUJP010000010.1, on the reverse strand, counting down.
AATTGAAAATAAAAAAAGAGGCGAAATATTGTACTATTCTATTGAACAGGTTGCTAATTTATTAAACGAAAATACTAGTAACATAAAATACTACACAAGTATATTTGACGATCTGTTAAAAATTGCAATAGTAGATAAAGAGTTACGTTATACTAGTAATGATGTTGATAAATTAGAATTCTTAATAAAATTAAAAAATAAAGGTATGTCTCTTAAAGAGATTCAGAGCTATTGTAATAAGCTGCCTTTAAATGGTACTGAAGTCCAGGAAAGCAATTTATTATCTGTTGAAGAACTTATTGATTTAATTAAAGAAGAACAACAAATTCAACTTAATAATTTTAAAGTTCAATTAATGAATGATATGCAAAACTCCAATTCATTATATCTTCAAAATATTACTACTGCAATCATTGAAGTTCAAAATAAGACTCTTGATGAATTTAAACAAAATTTATCTATGGAAATTAAAGAATATATAGATTCAAAATTTGATGATTTTAATGAAATTAACATAAATTCACATGACAAACTTCTTGCTAAAATTACAGGATTTATGTCAGAAAAAATTGACAGCAAAAATGATGAATTAAAACTTAATTTACAAAATGATTTCAACACATTTGTTCAATCATCTTTAACTAATAGTGAGCGTTTAATAAAAGAAGTTAAAGATTTTAAAAGAGTTATACAGGATGCTTATTTTACTCAATATCAAGTAGAAATTGATAATGCTAATACAGGCTTTTTAGGTAAATTACTTCAAATGATTAAGGCTAAATAATATTTTTAAGAGGATTAATCTTATACTCTTTTTTAACTGTGCTGTTAATAATTTTATATATTTTCTTTTAACAATCAATTTAAAATTAGTAGCTTTCAATGCTTAACCAGCATGACAATGCATATCGTACCCATCTTTGGTTAATAATATATATATGGCAATGCTTAGGAGCAACCTAATCATTTATGCTGCTCCATACAGAAACGGATAGTTCCAAACTATCCGTTTTGTCCGCTTCTAGTAAAGCCTAACCAATGAACCTCATTGATTTGAATTCTGTAAATATAATTTAGTTTTGGTTAGATCATTTATTACTGTTTGTCATTCCTCTCCAAACTTATTTATAAATATCAAACCATCCCTTTCTTTTAAACCATAAAAACATAAGTACTGCAATGCCAAACATAAAAAATAAGGCTGCAAAATATCCATATCTCCATCTAAGCTCTGGCATATAGTCAAAGTTCATTCCATAAACTCCTGCAATAAAAGTAAGTGGTATGAATATTGTGGAGATAACTGTTAAAACCATCATGTTAGTATTCATTCTATTAGAGTTTATTGACATATAACTATCCCGCATATCTGCCGTTATATCTCTGTTAGCTTCTATCATTTCAGATAACTTCAGCAGATGATCATGTACATCTGCAAAATAAAATTTATTTTCTTTGAACCAGTTTAACCGTTCCGAGTTAACTATTCTATATAGTAAATCTCTCATAGAGTTTACAATCCTTCTTAACTGCAGCAAATCTCCTCTAATGTCAAATACCTGGTCAACTAACTTGTATACAGATAAGTGATCAACATTATTGTCAATTTTCTCTAGACTGTCTTCTATTTTATATATTGCAGGAAAAAACTGATCCACAACTTTATCTAGTATGGAGTAGGCAACATAGGTAGGTCCCTCTTCCCATGCCCTTTTATTCACTGATATTCTCTCCCAGGCATGATCTAGTTCATCTTGATGGGTCCTATGTACAGAAACAATATAATTTGCTCCCACAAACAATCCTATATCTTCAGGGCATAGTGTTTCTTTGTTTAATGCATTTATAACAAAAAAATCGTAATCTCCATAATAATCAAGTTTTGGTCTATTTGATATCTGCAGACAATCTTCTATGGCTAAAGGATGAAAGCCAAAGTGATATCTAAGAAGCTTTTGTTCGCCTTCATTAGGTTCTTCCATGTCTACCCAGTACCAACTTATATCTGGATCTGATAAGCTGTCAATGGATGTATAATTCTTTAATTCTAAGTTTTTACTTACAGTTATTATGCGAATCAAGTGTTTTCACCTCAGTTATATCAATTATTGTCTAGCTGCTGATAAAATGCTTTCAAAACTTCTTTCATTTCCTCAGGCAGCAGTTCCTTAGCTCCTTTAAGTATATAATCTGGAATTTCCTTATAATAGGCTTCTGCAATGCCTCCAGTTATGCAGGCAATGGTATCACTGTCACCACCTATGGATATTGCATTTCTTATAGCATCTTCATAATCAGTGGATTCCAAAAAGCTTCTTATAGCCTGTGGAACACTTCCCTGACATGAAACATCAAAGCTATACCAGCTTCTGATACTTTCTAGGCTTTCCTCTAAATTATATCCAAAATTCTTTTCAACATAATCCTTTATTTCATCTTTTTTTCTACCCTTCCTTGCAAGGAATATTGAAGCAGCTGTTGCCTTTGCCCCCTTTATTCCTTCTAGGTGATTATGTGTTACAGCAGCACTTTCCTCTGCTTTAGCAAGAACTTCTTCAATAGAATTATAGTAAAAGCCAACAGGACTAACTCTCATAGCAGAGCCATTACCATAGCTGCCATAGGGTTCTCTTTCGTCAAGCATCGCCCATCTCATGAAGCTGCCTCCAAAACCTGCATTAGAATATTTCCTAAACCAGTATTTGTAACTTTCAGAGAAAGACTTGTCCTTAATAATAGCCTCCATTGTTGCAACTGTAAGTACTGAATCATCAGTAAACCTTGATTTTGGAGAGAACAACTCAAAACTTTTAGTTTTTATATTGTTCCACTCATACACAGATCCTATTATATCTCCAGTTATTGCTCCAAGCATATTCTTCACCCTCCTTATGCTTTAAATTATTCCTCTACTGGTTATATGAGTATTTTACTCCAATTATATCAAAAATATTTCAAAAAACTCTAATAATATGATAATATAGCCACCGACTAATTATAGACCGGTGGCTTTCTCTTTAAAGATACTACTGAAAAATATGGTTTAGAATTTACATATTTCTAGATTGAATCTCCTTCACAATTTTATCTATAAGTTCCTGTACTTCAAAGCCTCCTCTTCCACTAATCATTTCAAGAGTTGCTATTGAAGACATAGTTTTAAAGATAACTGGATTCTTTAGTTTACTGAATTTAGGTGATAGGTTAACTAAAAATTCTTTTATAAAAGGATATTTATTTACTAATTCTCCAAGGGTAGTTTCCTCTGTAATACCATATATATTTTCAATTGTATCTTTATTTTCCTTTTTACTTTCCGACTTTTTATTGTTCCAAGATAGAAGCCTTTGACTGCCAGTTAGGCCTCTTATTTTAGTTGCATCCTGTACCATTTCTAGTACTCCTCTGAAGTTTCCTTCACTGTCTCTTACAGCATTATATAGTATATATACGAACTTTCCGTCAAGTTCTAGCCAAAATTCAGCTTCATCATGCTCTCCTTCTCTAAAGGCTCTGACTATTTCCTGAACGGTATCTACACTCTCCCTTGGATGGCAATTCTGTACCTTTCTTCCAATAACTCCTGGACTTCTTGGAAACACTCTATGACTAACATCATTGTAGAACTTTACAATTTCATTTTCATCTACAAAAGATATATCTACATTAAGGTGCTTAAAAATAAGGTTTATCTGATCAAGAGTAAGTTTTCCTTCGCTAACTTCTAATTCTGCCTCATTAGAATGGGCTGTAAATAGACCATGTTTTTCCAATACCTTTGAAAGGTCCTTAAGTAGTTCATCCTTTTGAAAATTAGCAGTATTCTTTTCTTTCCTATTACCGTAAGGAGGAGGTGTTTCAATCAAGCAATAGCCAATCTCGTCATCTCCCTCTCTCATTTTAACAAAGTCTTCCTCAGAAAGAAGATCCATGGACGTTGGAAATAAGATTTCTTCTTCCTTCACCATCATATCCTCTACTCTTTCTATAACTTCCTCTTGAAGCCTTAAAAACTCCTCATCTTTATCTTCTTTTAAGTATCCTTTAGCCTTTTTGATTATATCTCTTATCTCATTGTCTAATGTCCACATAATTTTTGAAGGTTTATCAAAGCCCTTGCTTTCTAATGCGGCAAATAACTGATTTTGCTTTCTAGAAAAATGAATATTTATTTGTTCTAGTTTCTCATAGAGTTCTTCCCATTGATTTTTTATAAATTTGTTCTTCAGCATAGACCTCATTTTATTTAATACTGCTCTTATAGCCCTTACTTCATCTAAATAAGTTCTAATTGGGTGTCCAACAGGTAAATCCAGCTTATTACTTACAAGTATTCCATCGAAAATTTCTAAAAGTTCCTCCATTTTTTCCAGTAATAAATCATTGGAAATTCCCTTCTCCTCAATGTATTGTTCACAAACTGCAAACTCCTGAGCTGTTACCTCTTTGAAGGAATTCTGCACTTTCTTTTTAGCTTCTTTTAAAGATAAATTCCCCTTTAAATAATCAACCTCTATATTCATTATTTTTTGTATTTTTTCTTCATCAAATTTTAAATTTTCTCCTATACCAATCTTATCACCTTCAACCTTAGGCCAGAAATAAACATGAAATTCATCATCGCTTATTTTTTCTACCTGTTTATCAAAGCCCTTATCCTCCATCATTTTGTACATAGGAAAAGGCTCAAAATCTTTAATTATATGTATTCCTTCATTAGGTTTCAATTCTTGAATTGCCTTTGTAATACAGTCTCTGAAAGATTCATGCTCTCCACGGCCATCTATAGTGATATAATTTATTTCTTTTCTCATAGCTCTATTAACCTTCCTCCCTATAGTTGATTTATAGTTTTAATAAACAGCACTAGTTTTGTTATGATACTTTATTAAAACCTTTATCCTCATTAGTGTTCCTAATATTTAGGTTATCTATTATAGTAATAAATTACCATAGGTATGTTATATTAAAAATTTAAAAGCCAATGCTTAGGTTTTATTAAGCATTGGCTTTTGAATTTTTATTTAAAGTTCTCTTATATTAATATCCAGAATTATTAATTGGCAAATTGGCTGCGTTTATTATAACTAATCCTCTTGCATACAGTTTTGTAAACCCAAAGTGCATTTATAAGCAGCAATATACTAGTGATAAAAAATACATACCGGATACCAAAGTAGGCTGCCACCTGTCCTCCAAGTATTGAGCCAGCAAAGGTACCTAAATATTGTGCAGACATGCTAAAGCCAAAAACTCTTCCTGTAAGAGAATTAGGCGTTATCTTCTTAATTAGTACATTAACTGATGGAGTAAGCCCAGCTGTAGCTAGTCCTAGCAGGAAACGAAGTACTGTCAGCTGAAAAGGACTTTTTACAAAAGCCTGTGGTATAAATATAATTCCTGCTGCTATCAGTGCTGCCAACATTACCTTTTGTGCTCCAATTCTATCTGAGAGTTTTCCTAATCTAGGTGCTGCTATAATACTTGATAAGCCTGAAGCTGAAAAAGCTATTCCAGATATCAGTGCAATGTGTTCTGTATTTTGAGATAGCTGAGTAATATACACAGTTATAATTGGCTCTATTGAATAAAATGCTAATTGCAAAATAAAAGCTGTTATAAACATAGTAACAAGCAAAGCAGGATTTGGAATCAGGTCCCAAACCTCTTTAAATTTAAGAACTTTTCTATCAGACTTTTTAAAGTTCTCCTTTACAAAAATATAGGTTAATGCAAATACTATTAACATCAACACACCTGTCATAAAAAATATACTTCTAAGTCCTATAGTTTCTTCTAAATAACCACCTACCATTGGTCCTAACAAGGAACCTGAGATAGATGAGGTTGCAATTACGCCTAAAGCCCAACCGGCATGCTCCTTATCTGTTTGAGTTGCAATAAGTGTAGTACAAGCAGTACTGTAGCCTGCAACAACTCCCTGGAGCATTCTTAATATCATTAGCTGATATACATTTTGTACAAATCCCATGCAGAATATTACCACTGCCATTCCAAGACTTGCACGTAAAAGCATTGGTTTTCGACCGAATTTGTCTGCAGCTTGCCCCCAAATTGGCGAAAAAATTGCTAGAATTATAAAGGTAACTCCAAAAGTAATTCCTGACATCTGTTCAATCTGCGCTGTATCGTGAACACCCAGCTGGCCTATATAAAGGGGCAACACAGGGGCAATTTGACTAAGCCCTATGGCTGTTACAAACATTCCAAACCAGCAAACTATTAAATTTCTTTTCCAGATTTCCATAAACTTAAGCCTTCCTTCTTCGATAATTCCATTTAAGCATTATAATATTTAGTAATTGTACCTTGATTATACTTTGTGAAAGGGCTTAAATCCATGTATCAAATTAAACTCCATGGACATTTTTGCTATAATATTCTGAAGGACTTTTGCCTTCAATTTTTTTAAATATACGACTAAAGTAAAATTCGTCTTTAAATCCCAGCAGTTCAGCTACCTCTTTTATCTTTTTATCTCCTTCGCTTATAAATTCCTTTCCTTTATCAATTTTAATCTTATTAAAGAATTCAATTACAGAATATCCTGTAGTTTCTTTAAAGGTTCTAGATAAGTAGGCTGGAGACAGCTGAACTAACTCTGACAATTCAGTAAGAGTCAGTCTCCTATTTATATTTTCATGCATATATTTAATAATTTTTTCTACTTTTAAAGATGTTGAATAGTTAGTGTCTTTCTTTTTTATATTCCCAAAAATCTCATATAGCAGCTGCTGAAGCATTGCTTTACAAATAAGCTCGTACCCTGGAAACTTTTCAGTCCAACACCTAATTAGCCTTTTGAATGTATCAATAATAGGATAGTAATCCTTTAATTCTTGCATATGCTCTAATGGAAGTAATTTATTTTCTTCCTTAATGCTCCATTTGGAATCATTATAATCTACCTCTGCGTAGCTAAAATGAATGGACAAAAAACACATTGGATCATCAATATCTGTTTCTATGGAATGAAGTAACTCTGGATGAAAGTAAAACAACATCCCCTTCTTAATAAAATACCTCTTATTTTCCACTGTAATAATTCCTTTTCCATCAGATACAAGTAATAATTCATGATGTTGAATTTTTCTAGTTATTCTTCTTGGAAATTTCCACTCTTCCTTTGATTCTCTATGGTTGCAATAATGAATGTAGAAATATAGTTTACTTATTTTCATATTTGCCTCCAATTTTAGTTTTCAATTCTTTTATTATAACAAATTATGTGTTTTATGCTATATTAGAACTGTATCAATATATAAACTATTAATCAACTTAATGATTAAGTTGGAATACCATATTATAAAAAAGAAAGAATAACTATATATTATTTATTATAAAATAAAGGTTAGGTGATGATTAAAAATGAAACCAATTATGATGTTTATTACTAGCTGGTGCCCTTACTGTAAAACTGCAGCTTCTTGGATAGAAGATATAAAAAGAGAAAATCCCAAATATGCAGATATTGAAGTTAAAATAATAGATGAAGAACTTGAGCCATCTATAGCTAAGCAGTATGATTACTATTACGTGCCTACCTATTTTGTTGATGAAGTTAAAATCCATGAAGGAGCTACTTCTAAGAATCAGCTTATAGATGCCTTTGAAGCCGCTTGTAAATAGTAATTATAAGGGGATGCTTCTCTGACTTAACAGAAAAAAAGCCTCTTGCAGTGGTAAGTTATAAAATAATTATAACCAGTATCACTGCATAGAGGCTTTTTAAATTTATTATTTTTTAAATATACCAAAAGGCTTTCCTATAGGTAAAAATACTCTTCCAAAGTGAGGATTTAACACAGATGCAGCTGCCCCATAAAAAGAAGCCATAGATATTAAAAATTCTGCAATTGCTGCCATCTTATGTGGGAATTCCCCCATCACTCCAAAGGAATCAAGAGTTAAACCTAGAAATAAGAAGTTTATAAGGAAAAATATTATAAATAATGACTTATTTGTTTCCGCAGCACCTATAGTCATGAAAATAGTGAATATTAAATACCCTAAAAATGCAAATCCAAGCTGCTTAGTGTCTATTGATGCTACAAGCCCCTGTCCAAATACTCCTGCCTTAATCATCCATGAAGCTGCTACTGCAAACCAGAAAAATGCATAAGCACCAAAGGCAGTTGTTCCAAAAGTATTTTGTCTTTTAGAATCATTTATGCAGGCAAATAACTGAGCAAATCCTCCTAGAAATATTGCCCACGGAATGACAAAAGAAACTCCTTCTGTAAGTCCAAGTTTTTGAGATGATGCTACAAATGTTACCATAGCTAGTCCAAATAATCCTAAAGCTGATGGATCACAATTAGCGATCTTAACATTTTGTGTTTGATTAGTATTCATATAAATCCTCCTAAAAATAATTACTATAAGACATTATCAAAATTTGTCGATAACGTCAATGTTTTTATTTGGTTTACTTTATTTTTAGTTTGCATAATATTTTATTTGTAAACAAATATAGCATTAATGATCTATAATACATTTCAATTGGGTAAATCGCTAATTTTAGGATTAAATTACCATGAATATATCCCTTGAATGAGAACTTTAATTATGTTATTATAGTCTAGCAGCAAGGAAATAACTTAATTAAAGATAAAATTCGTGCTAGATGGGGAGCCAGCGGTGCCCTGTAACCTGCAATCCGCTACAGCAGGATTGAATTCCCACTATAGGCTTTACTTTGCCTAGTCTGCCTAATCAAAGTGGTATTGAGAATTGGGTCCCATGCAGCAGAAGCTCATGAAATCCGTCAGATCCGGAAGGAAGCAGCGGTAAGTGATCACTTCTGAGTGCCGTGGATAAACCTGGTTTGAGCTAACTAGATTAGTAACGTGGGTAGGGTAATTGTCGATAGTGGGTGCACGAGATACATAGATTATATTTAGAATTTTTAAAGCCAATGCTTACGTTGTGAGCATTGGCTTTTTTACTTTCTAGTAATCAGTACTTGTTCCTATTCCCTAAATAGCTACATCCTGATTCCATAAACTAAAACTGTTATTTTCCCATTTTAGAGTGTTTAAAACATATCCTAAGGAATCTGCATTAAACCTGCCCGCTATTTTTTGATATGCTAACAATTCATATATTCCATCATAGTTAAAGTCCACAGGGTACAGTCCGCTTAATGGATTCACAAAGCCACTTATTGGCTCCTTAAGCTTGCCATTTTTATCATATATTTCATTTAGGTATTCTTCTCCTCTAAGAGATATGTCTATAATATATTTCTTATTATTTTTTCTACTTATAACTTCTACTTTATAATTATCTTTATAGATAACATCGTATTTATATTCTTCATTATACACATTGAAATCAAATATTAATTTTGGTGTATTATTAATAAAGGAATAAACATAGTGATACATTGTTGCACCGCTTCCTCCAGAATCAATACTGATTAAGATATCCTTTACCTTGTCTCCATTAAAATCTCCCAAAAATATTCTCGGATTATATCCAGCATTTTCACTTAGCGGCACAGTAGTAAGCCTTCCTGTTCTCCCATCCTGTACTACAAGGGTTATATTTTGAATAAACCCACTCATAGGTGTTCTAGTGCCTGTGAGGAATACAGTATCTGGTATTCTATCCCCATTCACATCTCCTCTTGTGCTAAAGACTATAACAGGACTCATTGCATTAGCTCTAAAATAACAATTATACATAATTCTCTCCTTAATCATAGATATCCATAATATTTTATGAATTCAAGCAGAGAATTGCTACCAATGTCCGCAGCTTTTTTAGATTAATACAATAGTTAAGCATCTTTCTATTGCATTTATCCAATACTATTCCTCTTAGCCTGCTTTTAAGTGCTCTAAAAGTTTTTAGGCGCTATATTATATAAATAGGCACTTAATAGCCCTAATAAAGCTATCATTCCGAAATAGGTGATTGCAAAAAATAATCTTGCTGACTTATCAACCTCATAATATTTTTTATTTTCATCCTTATAATATTTGTAAATTTGTACTGCTCCCATTATCAAAAATATTAATATTATGGAGTTAAAAGATTTTATTAGAGCAAATATCATTACAGGAATCCCTAGAATCCATAAAGCTGGTGATATGGCAGTTACAATACGGCCGCCATCTAGAGGATGAACTGGAATAAGATTGAATAAATTTAATATGAATCCCGTATAAGCCAAAGCCAAGAATAACTCTTGCTTAGTATAATAATATACTGCCAAAGCTCCAACTGCACTTATGCTTCCTAGTAAAGGTCCTCCTATTGCAACCCAAGCCTCTGTTTTCGCATCCTTAGGTTCCTCTTTCATAGATATAAAAGCCCCTACAAAGGGTATGAATATTGGAGCACTTACCTTCAAGTTAATTTTTTTTGCTGCAAAATAGTGACCCATTTCATGCATGAATATTAGTAAGACAAAACCTGCTGCAAAAGCCATACCATATATTTTCGCATATACCCAAATCATAAGCATCATAGAGCCAAAAGTAGAAAGTAGCTTGCCCAATTTAAGAAATACTATTAACCCTTTAAGTTTCAAAAATATAAAACCTAATTTACCTATAATCTTAAGTTTAGCTAAAGCTGCAACTCCAACCCCTAGGGCTGCTAGTATACCTTTTTTCTTTTTCTTAGCCTTTTCTGTGTCTTCTGCAATAGTTACAAAATCAACACCATTCTCATTTCTGACCTCTATTTTACTATTGTCGTCCATTATTCCACCCCTTATTAAAAAATATTAAAAAGTATTATTAACCATATTATATATTTATATATACATTATTATAGGTGGAATATATCAAATAATCAACTATTTCTATGCCCTAAAAATCCTTTCATAGGTTCAATTTATGCCTATAAATACAAATAGTGTTAACTTGCTCCATTTACCATTTACTTGATATCATTTTCGATAAGTAATAAAATCTATAGTTTGTTTGGAAGGCTCTACTATGTTGGGTGCCTCTACTCTAATCAATACTTAGAATTGGCTATTAACTTAAAAATAATTACGAAAAGCACTCAGTTTGTATTTAGCTGAGTGCTTTTATCTAATCCTCTATATTAACCTGTTAACCACTGTCCTAAAACTATCTTAAGCTGTGGATGCATAGGTTTATGAAGTTCACTTTTATATTGTTTCATTATATCTAAAACCGTCTTTTCCCCACTAAACTCTTTTAACATGTGATCCATATTTTCTATAACCACTGCTTTGATATTGTCTTTTTTAAGGTTCTCTACTGCTTTTAAATCCTCTGCATTGGCCTGCACATCTTTATCTCCTGTAACTGCTAGAATAGGACACTTTGCATCACTTAAAGCCTTTAATATATCTTCACTGCTGTATTTGAAATGCTCCCTAAACCACTTTGCAGGAACCTTTTTACCCTTTAATCTTATTATGTCTTCTGTAGAGTTTATCATTTTATTAAATAAAGCTTCCTGCTGCTTTCTTATAACATTTTCCCTTACAGCAAGTCTTAATATAAATCCTTTCAGACCTTTCTTATGCTTTACTTCCTCTAAAATTTGAGCATTTTGATATTTCATAGGTGCCCATAAGTTCGTACCTGCTCCAGCAAGCAGTACTAAACCAGCTGCGGGAATTATAGTATTAGCAATAGTAGCTAATATGCAGCCTTCACTATGACCTATCAATATAATTTTATCTCTGTCAACCCTAGGATGATTTTGTAAAAACTTAATATTACTTAATATATCATTTATCAAATCTGACACTCCAACGGTAAGTTGATCTCCCTCACTTTCACCTACACCTCTCTTATCATATCTAAGAGTTATAAAACCTAGGCTTGTAACAAAATGAGCTAGTTCCTTATATATATTAGCCTCCATTGGTGGCTTTTTCATATTGCCATCTCTATCTGCACCGCCAGAACCATTGACAATTAAAACTGCTGGAAATTTTTCAGCTTCACTGTTAGGTACTGTTAAAGTTCCTTTTAAAACTACATCACCTTTTATAGTTACTTGCTCTTCTATAAAGTTAACCTTCATAATGCTATCTCCTTTCAATGTTTATCTATCTTTTCGTAAATATGCAAGGTGCAACCTACACAGACTAGGTTGTGTCCTTTAAAAATTTATCTCCCAGGCATAGTTATTGTTGAAATATATCCACTTACCTGCATATATGTTTTTAAACTAAATATTATTGTACTAGATATTGTTTTAAAAAACCTAAAAGGACTGTGGCACTAAAATAATTAGTACCACAGCCTTTCAATTCTTAGCTAGCTTTATGCTATCTTGTGTTCAAATTTAAGACCAATCTTTAGTATATTAAGATTAAGCATTGGCTTTTGAACTTTTATTTAAATAGCTGTTTCTGCTATTTTTTCTATTTTCATGGCTGACGAAGTTAACTCCTCCATGGATGAAGAAATTTCTTCTGTAGCAGAAGCCTGTTGTTCTCCAATCTCAGCAACTCCTGATAAAGTACTAACCATATTTGACACACTAGTTTCAATGGATTTAAGGATTACATTAATATCTTTTACAGATTTAACACTATTATCCGCCATTTTTCGTATTTCATTCGCAACTACAGTAAAACCTTTTCCATGTTCACCAGCACGGGCTGCTTCTATAGCTGCATTTAATCCAAGTAAATTTGAACTTGTTGCTATTTGGTTAACAAATTGCAATATTTCAGATGTTTTTTTAATTTCACTGATTACAGCATCTCCAATATCCTTTAAAGAATCTAAATCTTGTGAAAGCTTTACAGATGTATTGGCAAGTTCCTCTATTGTATTGCCTATTTCTTCTGATGTGGAAGCAATCGTTTCGGAAGCATTATGTAGTATCTGTTGTGTGTTAACACTTACACCTAAGGCAATTGCACCAATAATATCTCCATTTTTATTTTTAATTGGAGTAGAACTGGACTTTGTTGGCGTTCCATAAATATCAGAAGATAAAACTTGTACTACTTTTTTACCAGTCTGCTGGCATTTATAAAATCCAGATTCATGAGGAATAAAATTTCCTATGGAAATTTTTGCATCAACCTCTTTTCCTGGAAGATAATATACAAATTTCTCCTTATCAGATATAGCAAACATACAATCCATAGGTAGAGTAGCTTGTATAAGAGGTAGTGTTTTTATTAAATTAGCAATAATATCTTCTTCTTGATTCTTAATTAAATTCTCCATATTAATTTCCATCCTTTACTACAATAACAAATATGTCACAATTATATCATATATGACAAAATTTGTTGAGGTAAAATTAAGTTATTTTTGACATTTTAAAGCCAATGCTTAGTATATTAAGCATTGGCTTTTGAATTTTTATTAAAAACTATCTTTGATTTTTCTTTTTTTCAAATATCTCCTTTAATGTTTCTGCATATGGAGGTGTAGCTATTCCATATTCAGTTACAATACCTGAAATCAAATCATTATCAGTAACATCAAAGGCTGGATTAAATACCTTAACTCCCTTTGGAGCCATTGGCTCTTTGTACCACATTTCAGTAACTTCTTCCGCTGGTCTTTCCTCTATCTTAATATCAGCACCTGTCTTTGTGTTCATATCAATAGTAGAGGTTGGAGCACAAACATAGAAGGGTATGTTATATCTTTTTGCAACGGTAGCTACTACAGAAGTTCCAATTTTATTAGCTGCATCTCCGTTAGCAGCTACACGGTCACAGCCTACAAATATGGCGTTAACCCAGCCATTTTTCATCACTGTAGCTGACATGTTATCACATATTAAAGTAACATCAAGTCCAGATTCACTTAATTCATAGGCAGTAAGTCTTGCTCCCTGAAGAAGAGGTCTTGTCTCATCAGCAAAAATCTTAAAATTATACCCTCTTTCATGACCTAAATACATAGGTGCAGTTGCAGTTCCATATTTGACTGTAGCTAATTGTCCTGCGTTACAGTGGGTTAAGATACCATCACCAGGTTTAACAAGGGTTAGTCCAAACTCTCCAATTTGTTTACATACCCAAATATCTTCTTCTCTTATGGCAACCGCTTCATCATGAAGTAATTGCTTAATTTCTGAAATAGACTTATCTTTATTTCCTTTCACAACCTTATCCATACGGTCTAGTGCCCAAAATAAGTTAACTGCTGTGGGCCTTGAAGATGCTAGATAACTTTTTGCTTCACTAAACTGTTTATAGAAATTATCATAATTACTTGTATCAATCTTCTCAGCGGCAAGGTATACACCAATGGCAGCAGCAACACCTATAGCCGGTGCTCCTCTAACTTTAAGTAAATAGATAGCATCCCATATATCTTTTATATCTGTAAGTTTTAGTATTTCTGTTTTTCCAGGAAGCTTTGTTTGATCAATAATGACTAAGGCATTATTTTCATCATCTAAAGCCACTGTATCGTACTCTGTAATTAGTTTTTCCTTATCCATATTATTATTCCTTCCTTTATATAAGTTATAGCAGCAAGGCTTTTATCTATACATTTGAATAACTTCATTAATAGCCCTTCTGTAATCCGCTCCAGTTTTGAATTTATCTCTATTAATTATATAATTCTTAGCCAAGGTAATTACCATCTTCTCTGCCCTAGCTCTTTTACCTTCATCCGGAATGGTAGTAATATCCTTAACATTTGCCATACCTACAGTTCTTCTTATAGATTCAAGTCCTGCAACTCCTGCAGTGTCTGCTAAAACAGTGTCTAAATACCAATCCAGGAAGCCCTCTCTTTTAGCCATTATTTCCGTTACGCTCTCTTCAAACTTGGCTCTAAACTTAGCTACAAACTTATCTACAATCTCTTCTATAGTATCAAGAACCCAGCGGCAGAATTTTTCCTTTTCCTCTTTGTTATCAATAGTTGCATCTCCATTACACCAAGTAAAGAACATATTAGCAATAACATTGCCTACATCATATCCTATAGGTCCAAAGAAGGCAAACTCAGGATCAAAGATAAAGGTATGTTCCTTATTTATAAATATAGAGCCTGTGTGTAAATCTCCATGAATTAAAGCTTGAGCATTGTTCATAAAATCAAATTTTAGTTTAGCTGCTTCAAGGTGAAGCTTTTTATCTTCATACAATTCCCTTTGAACGAACTCTGCCACCGGCGGGAATACATTATTTCTATGATTGTAATCAATATATGGTTCACTATATACTAGATCCTCCGTAATCTCACAAAGGTCAGGATTAATAAATTCCTTAACTAATTCCTTCTTTTCTTTATGGTTCATAACCACGTCTGTTGTAGGCAGCAAGGTATTTACCATAAAGGTTGTTATATCTTCTGCAAACTTTGGATATATTTCGTGGTTTACTAATCCAGTACGCATCATAGTATATCCAACCATATCTTCCATAATAATTGCACACATTACCTCATCATAAAGATATACTTTGGGAACAAGGCCTGGAGCATAGCTTTCCTGCAGCTGCAGTATTTTTGCCTCTATTCTGCCCCTATCCGTAGAAAGCTTCATTTCCTTTGATATTCTAAGCTGTTCTGCTGCCTGTTTTACAACAATGGATTTGCCGGATTTAGTATCCTTTACTCTGAACACATAATTTATATTGCCATCGCCTATCTCCTTAGCCTCTAATTTGGCATCATCCTCAAAATAATGAAGCTTTTCCTGAACATATTCTCCTACATCCTCAGTTTTCATTAAAAAATAAGCATCAAATCGAGACATAATCTTTCACCTTTCCTTTCTTAGGTATATTAAATTTTTTTCTAGTTATCTTTCTTAGTGGCATAAGTAAGTGCTAAAGCTATTGCCAGTACTGCACCCTTTATAATATCCATAGCATAATATGGAACGGACATCATAATTAATCCATTTTCCAGCATACCCACTAGTACCGCCCCTGCCAAGGTACCTAATGCATTAGGCTTACCAGCTCCGGCAACGGAGAAACCAATATAGGCTGCTGCAACTGAAGGCATTAAATAAGCAGCACCGGCGTTAACCTGAGCAGTACCAACTCTTGCAGCAATCAATATACCTCCAAGGGCTGCAAAGGTTGCAGACAATAAGTATGCTAGTATTCTATATTTATTAACAGGAATACCGGATAATCTTGCTGCTTCCGGATTTCCTCCAACTGCGTACATATATCTTCCATACTTGGTATAGTTTAAAAAGAAATGTGCAAATAACACTACTATAAACATAATTACAATAATCCAAGGCTCCTTACCTAAAGCTCTAAAGGCAGGTGGCACCAACCCTAAAGCAGCCTGGCCGCTTTTCATCATCATACGTTCAGTAATAGCACCGCCATTTGAATAGGTCATTGCTACCCCTTGAAACATAAACATTGTAGATAGGGCTGCAACCATATCTGGTATCTTCATTTTTACTATTAGAAAACTGTTAATTAATCCGATAACTAGACAAATTACTATAGAAAGAATAATAGAGGTGGTTATACTCATGCTGTACCAAACAAACATTGACATAACTAAGAAATCTGCAAAGTTTGCATTAGCACCAATTGACAGGTCCATTCCATTGACAGTTAATGAATAAGTCAAGCCTATTGCAATTATGGCTGTGATTGATATGCTTCTTACAATGGTTATCATATTATCATAGGTTAAGAAAATACTTGAATTTTTAGCACTGTTCCAGTTGGCAAAGGTAAAGAATATAAATAGTATTATTATTGTTATAAAAGTACCCCATTTAGTAATAAACTTCATCAAGGATTTGCTTTTCTTCTTATCTTCAACTATTTCTTCTTTCATTTGATTGTCCTCCCATTGAATAATATAACAGCTCCTTCTCATCGGCATCTGAAATGTTGTCCAATTCCTTAATAATCTCCCCATCAAACATTACATACACTCTGTCTGCGATGGATAGTATTTCTTGAAACTCACAGGTTGCATATAATATGCCTTTTCCCTGTGCCGCCAACCTTTCAATCAGTTCATACATTTCCCGTTTTGCCCCCACGTCGATACCCTTTGTAGGCTCATCAAAAATATAAATTTCCGACTGAGAATTCAGCCATTTTCCTAAGACCACCTTCTGCTGATTGCCTCCAGACAGTAATGCAACTATTTGATTCTCCGATGGGGTTTTAATTCCTAGATTGCTAATCATCGTACGGGCATCCTTTTTTTCCTTGTTTTTATCAACTACAGAAAAAGCTTTAGCATATTTCTTTATGGCTGCAATGCTGATGTTTCGATATATAGGATCAGTAATTAATACTCCTTCCTTTCGCCTTTCCTCCAGTACAAGGGCAAAGCCGCATTTTACTGCTCCACTAGGATCTTTATATCTAACTTCTTTTCCATTTAACTTTACAGTACCGCTTTTTTGCTTTAAGGCACCAAATAGTGTTTTACAAAGCTCCGTTTTTCCAGCGCCAACTAACCCTGCTATTCCAACTATTTCTCCCTTATTGATTGTTAAGTTTATGTTTTTAACCAGATTATTTACCTCTGTAAGATTTTTCACTTCTAATAATACAGGCCCAATTTGAACCTGCTTTTTTATATATTGGTCTGTAAGCTTTTGCCCCAGCATTAACTCAACTACTTTACTCTGCTCTAATTCTTCTGTAATAGGCATACTGCTAATCACTTGACCATCACGCATTATGGTGATTGAATCGCAGATCTCAAACAATTCACTAATTCTATGGGATATAAATACTACAGATACACCTTCTTTTGCTAACTGACGAACAATTCTAAAAAGTTCCTTTGTTTCTGAATCGGATAAAGGAGCGGTAGGCTCGTCCAAAATCAACACTCTGCATTTTTCTACTACACACCTAGCAATAAGCACCATCTGTTTTTCTGACAAGGTCAAGTCTGAAGTTAACCGTCTAACATCAAGGTTCACATTTAACTTTTTTAAAGTCTCTTTAGCTGTTGCCCGTATTTTTTTCCAATCAACTAGATGTTTTTTATCCATTTTGTTTACAATAGAATCAAACATAACATTCTCTGCAACAGTAAGATAGGGAATCAAAGCTGTATCTACCTCTTGGAACACAATCTCAACACCGAGATTCTTTGCATCTTTAGGGGATCGGATTTCAACCGGTCCCCCATCTATAAAAATCTCTCCTGTATAATTTGAATTGGCACCGGCTAGTACTTTCATTAAAGTTGACTTGCCTGCACCATTGGCACCAATCAGTGCATGGATTGTTCCTCCCTCAAGGTTGAAGTTAACATTAGACAAAGCTTTAACTCCTGGAAATTCAATAGAAACATCCTTCATTTCCAGTTTAATTTTATCCATTTGCTTCACCCTCACATATAAATTAAGTAATGGTTTTCACTTTTACAATTTAGTTACCATTTGCTTTTTTTACTTCGTCTATCCAAGTCTCTTTAAGCGCACCTTCTTTTGAATTAGGATCTCCCCATCCATTAATAACTGTTTTAAGATTTGTCATATTAACCTCTGAAGATAACTGTGTGGTTTTAACTAAATTTGCATTTAAGTTAAAATACTGTGGAGTTTCTAGATTTAAGAATTTCATAGCTAATAATCTAGTGTCAACGATACCAATTAATTTAGGGTCAACAGCAGCTGTAGATTTCCATACTTCTTTATTTTTAAGCATTAATTGAATATCATCATTGGATATATCAATTGTATACATAGGGATATCTGTTCTCTTAGCATCGTTTAATGCCTGTAATACACCTTTTGCCAGCTCATCATAGCAGCCCCAAATAGCATCTACAGATCCTTTTGGATACTTAGGTAAAATAGCAGCAGTTTTGTTAGTCATATCACCACGAGCATTTGCTGTATCTGATGGAGCAATAACTTCTACGGTTTTAATTTTGCCTTCCTGTTCTAATTTTGTATAAACAACATTACGTCTATCTAGAGGAGGTATTCCAGGTCCCATAAAGGTCTTTAACACTTTCATAGGATACTTTCCACCGTTCTTTTCAAACTCTTCCATCATAAATCCCAGTGATAAGCTTGCTAAAGCACTATCATCCTGTGCTGTTGAAGTTACACCTTCAAGTAATTGACCTTTTGCATCACCATCTTTAAATGGCATACTATCGAAGGTAACTACTTTCATTCCTTTATCTATGGCAGGTTTTAACATATTATAGGCATAGGATAGTTGAGCATGGGAAACTATAATTCCGTCATATCCTTTTTGAATACATTGAGCTGTAACTTCTTGAGCTTTGGCATCATCACCATCTGTTACGAAGGTATCAACTGCAAAACCAAGTGCCTTACCCTCTGATACGCAGCCATCTAAAAATTGTTGAGTATGATCACCTGCTGCAAGGTTACGAACAACTGCAACTCTTTTGCCCTTTAGAGCCTTAGCATAGGAAGCTGTGTCCCCTGCCTTTGGCGCAGAATCTGATGAGGATGTATCTGCAGTTTTTGTGCCGCCACATGCAGATAAGGATGCACACATTACCGCTGTTAGTACCAAAGCTAATAGCTTTTTCATAGAATTTTATCCCCCTTTTCTTATATACATTATTTATGCATTATTTACCTAATTTAATGTATATTAATATACCCTACATAATATTACAGAAACAATAATGCTTTTACTTAAGCTTTATGGCTAAAAAACTGTAGATAAATTAGTTTTATACAAATTCATCTACAGTTTTTTGAATCATTAATTATTTAAGTTATCTTTGATAACCAATAGTTCTTCAACTTCACTAGCGGACAATTCATTTTGCTTTCCAATAACATAACCTGTATACATAAGCACGCCAGCATAATATTCGATTGACTCCATTCTATAGAAAGCTTGATATATATCTTTACCCCAGCTTAATGCACCATGATTGGCTAAAAGTACACCATTATGACTTTTACAGTAAGGTGCAATTGAATCTGGAACTCCTTGTGAGCCAGGAGTTGCATACTTAGCTACTGGCACTGAACCAAGCTGAACAATCGCCTCTGGAAGAATCGGCTTATCTAAACTAATTCCTGCAATAGCAAAGGAAGTGGCGATAGGTGGATGGGCATGCACCACTGCCATAACAGCTGGGTTTTCTTCATAAACACGGAAATGCATTTTATATTCAGAAGATGGTTTTAGTTTTCCCTCAATTATTGTTCCATCTAAATTCATCTTTATCATCATGTCCTCAGTCATAAAACCTTTAGAAACTCCGGTGGGAGTTATCCATATAGTATTGGGACCAACTTTACAGCTAATATTTCCATCATTTGCTGCTACAAAGCCTTTTTGGTATATTCTTAAACCAATATCTACCAATGTTTTCTTAGCTTCAGAATCAGAAGGATAGCTAACACCTTCAATAATCATTTATACCACCTCATAATAGTTTTTGTGATTTTACTACCTAACACAAAAATCCTACAATTTATTCAAAGATAATTCTGCAATAAGGTAATGCTTTTTTTAAAGCTTCTTTATCAGAATCACTAATTGGATTTCCTTTTAGATATACCTTAGTCAAATTATTTAATCCCTTTAATGGGCTTACATCACTAATGTTATTGTTTGTCAAATCAAGAACAGTTACATTAGTCAATTCTTTTAATGGACTTATATCCTTTATTTTATTGTTGTTCAAATAAACGTTGGATAAGTTAGTCAGCCCTTTCAGTGCATTTATATCACTAATGTTATTTTCATCTAAATCAATTGCACTTAAATTGGTTAACTGCTCTAATCCGCTTATATCGCTAATTTTATTAGTACCTAGTCCAATGCTCTTTAAACTAGTTAATTCTTTTAGTGAACTTATGTCGCTAATGCTATTGTTACTTAAGTAAAGATATTCTAAATTAGACAATCCCCTTAACGAAGTTATGTCATTAATTTTATTGCTGCTTAATTTAAGCTCTTTTAAATTAGTCAAGCCTTTCAGCGTGCTTATATCGTTAACAGTATTAAATTCTAAGCTAAGCCTATTCAAATTAGTTAATCCATTTAATGCACTTATATCAGTAATTTTGTTACAGCTTAAATCAAGGTTATTTAAGTTAGTTAGTCCTTCTAAAAAGCTTATGTCACTTATTTGATTACTAAGTAGGTTAAGAGATTTTAATTTAGTTAAATTTTTTAAACTGCTTGTATTTACTTCATTATTAATAAGCTCCAGCTCTTCTAGATTAGTTAAATTTTCAATACCGGTAATATCTCTTATTTTCTTATAATCCTCTGTATTTACTTCAAGGTTATATTTTAGACTTGTAATGTTCTTAACATCCTCCTTGTAAAGATCTATACCAAATTTACCTACAAGACGTCTTACTTCTTCTTCAAAATACTGGTCTTTAAAAACAATTTTATTGTTTGTTGTACTACTGTCATCATCATTTATGGTAGAATCCGTTAAATCAGCTAAAGTTGACTGGGTAATTCCAGCTTCCCCTCCTAAGATGTTTAATTTAATGAAGTTATTGGCTTTTATGAACTCTTTAGTAACTGCTGTAGGCTTATCACCTATTAGAATTACAGGATTGCCATTTAGAGCGGCTAAAGCGGATCCACTTAAAGCATCAGCAAACTTTTCAGAGTAAGCCACACATCCATTGTCTAAGCTTATTTTATCTTTAAAAGTGTTTATAATATTTATGTTTCTTTCATACTTATCTGCTCCAACTATCCTTTGCACCTTTGGAAATTTAGAAGCTACGGCATCACTGATTATATCGCTGCTGCCAAGTACATATGTTTTTGGAATAGTGTTGGCTGAAATAAAACTTTTAACGGAATCAGGAACTTCATCTCTAGGAACTAATATAATAGGCATATTTAATTTAGCTGCAATAGGAGCTGCCGAAAGTGCATCTGTAAAGTCACTGTCAATAGCTACAATAATTCCGTTATCAGTTCCTATTTGCTCTGCTACTTTTACTGAGGTTTCATTTCTATCCAGTCCACTATACCTTGTAGTCTGTATTCCTAAGTCATTTATATAATTTTCAACAGTTGTACTTACTACAAAGTCACCACCAACTATAAAAACCTCTTTCACATTTAACCTTTTTAGCTCTTCTAGTGAATTGGAATCCAGTGAGTTAGACTGAGTAAGTAAAATAGGTGCATTATACTTTTTAGCTAAAGTTGATGCACTTAAAGCATCAGGGAAATTTTCCCCATTAACTATTACTGCATAATTCGAAGTTTTCCAGCCTTCTTTTACAACTTCAGAACAAGTTACATATCTGTCAATTCCCCATAGTCTTTTAGTTTCTATAGCGGAAGCAGCTTTAACATTTGAAGTAGTAGAAACCCCCAATGTTAATATTAATCCGCAAATAAAAATTGATGTCTTTTTATACATAGCATACATCCCCCTTGCAAACTTTAGATACTCTTATACAATATTCCAATATTACTAATTCTATGCAAATGGGATAATACCCTCCAAAGCCATGCAATAAATCAGTACTTGCTATGATGTTTTAAAAAGAATATCTTGCGCTTATTTTAATCTTATCTTTATATCAGTTCCATTACACCAACCCTGCACCTAATTAAATCTTTTTATGTTATGCCTTTTTATATTATAATAAGGTTAACAATATTTTAAAAAATTTACTAACATTGGAGGAAATAAAATGTTCAATAACAAGTTAGCACTTGTGCTATGTACTATTGGCATAGCCTTTTCTATGTCAACTAAAGCACTGGCATCAAACAACACTCAGCGCATTTGGGGTAGCGACAGATATGATACTGCCATTGAAATCTCTAAAAATGGATGGGCTGGTGGTTCAGAGTATGCTGTATTAGCTAACGGCGAAAATTTTCCTGACGCCCTTAGTGCAGCTCCACTTGCTAAAAAATATAATGCACCTATACTGTTAAATCCTGGTACAACTTTAGACAACAGAGTTGAAGATGAGTTAAGAAGACTAAATGTAAAGCAAATATTTATTATAGGTGGTACTGGTGTTATACCAAGTGATGTAGAAAAAAGACTTTCTCAACTAAATATTGAAATCACACGTCTTTTTGGACAAGATAGGTATGAAACTTCACTTAAGGTTGCAGAACAACTTGATTTTAAGGGAGAATTAACAGTAGCCAATGGTGAAAACTTTCCTGATGCAATGTCTATGGCACCAATCGCAGCTCAAAAATCTATACCTATAATACTTACTCCTACAGATAAGCTGCCTGATTCTATAAGTAAATACATAAATAAGGGGAATATCACCAAAACCTATGTAATTGGCGGAAATGATGTTGTAAGTGATAATATTTTTGATACCCTCCCTAATGCTGAAAGACTATATGGGGACAGCAGATATGATACTAATATTGCAGTATTAAAGAAGTTTGAAAATGAACTGAACTTTAGTAAAATCTATATAGCTAACGGTGAAAATTTTCCTGATGCCTTAGCTGGTTCAGTGCTAGCTGCAAAGAATTCATCCTGCGTTGTGATGGTTAGTGATTATTCTGGACAGGCAACTGAGGATTTTATAGCTTCAAAATTCTCATCAATATCTCAGACTACAATATTAGGCGGAAGGGGAGTCCTTTCAAATGAAAGAGTTGCAAATGTCTTAAGAACCCGTGGAAATACTTCCGGTAATATTAAAAATGGCGGATCAGTAGCTGAACAAGAAGACTGGCTTTATTATTCATTTGGCATATCCTATGCTGGAGAAAAATCTGACAGCATATATGCATATAAAAAAGATGGTACTTCAAAAATAAAACTAAGTAACAAATTTGGAAAGTATATAAATGTAGTTGGTGATTGGATTTATTTTTCCAGGTATGCTAGTCATGATGGTCCAAATGGTATTTATAAAATAAGAATCAACGGAACAGAAGAAACAAGACTTAATAATGATGATATTTGTAGCTATTTAACGGTAGTCGGTGATAAAATTTATTATGTTACAAACTATAATTATGGTACTTTATTTAGAATGAATACAGATGGCTCCAATAAAGTTGCTTTAGGTAAAGACAGTATCTATTCTGCAGCTGTATCAGGAAACTATATTTATTATCAAAATACAGCGGAACTAAATACTTTATATAAAATGAACTTAGATGGGTCAGGAAAGACAAAAGTAAGTGATGAATATGTTGACAATCATAGTTATATTGTTGACAGTGAATGGGTTTATTTCACATCAAATAATAAATTATATAAAATGAAAAATGATGGTAGTGAAAAGACCAGTATCGGTAATATAGAAACTTGGTACTACAATATATCAAATGGCTGGGTCTACTATGTAGACAAGCAGGACAGCCATTTATACAAAATTAAGGTAGATGGCTCTGAAAATATTAAATTAAGCGATGATAATGCAATTGGAATAAGTGTAGATGATGAATGGATTTATTATTACACAATGGATTCTAGCTCCTATACTGTTAACTCTTTTTATAGAATGCATCTTGACGGTTCTCAAAAGGAATTAATAGAGTAGCTATTTCACTGTCTATCTAACTTACAGAATTAGACAGACTAAAAGCCAATGCTTGGTATGTTAAGCATTGGCTTTTAGCTTTAAGTATAATTATCGGTTTAAGGCCAAATTCATTTAGCCAACTGGTTCTATATTCTTATGTTTTTTAATCAACCCCATTTGAGGAACAGAATATATAGCTAATGCTGCCCATATAAACCCAAAACTTATCATATCAACTACTGTAAAAGCTTCATGATAGAGAAAAACTCCAATAATCAAGCTAATTGTTGGTGAGATATATTGAATAAAGCCAAGTAGTGACATAGGTAGTCTCTTTGCTCCACTTGCAAAAAGCAGCAGTGGAATAGCTGTAACTACCCCAGAACCTATGAGTAAAAGGATTACTACCGTGCCTCCCTTATCAAAAGCACCTACTCCACTAAAATGCCTTGATGCTATATATGCTGCAGCAATGGGAGTAAGCATAGTTGTTTCAAGAGTTAAGCCAACTATAGAGCTAGCCTTAACAGACTTCTTCATTGCACCGTATAGTCCAAAGGAAACAGCTAGTCCTAAAGAAATCCACGGAATTCTGCCATATTGCAGAGTTTTAATTATAACACCAGCAGCAGCAATAGAAAGAGCAGCCTTCTGCCAATAAGTCAGTTTTTCATTAAAAAACACCATTCCCAAAGCCACTGAGAATAATGGGTTAATATAATACCCCAGACTGGCATCCACAATCCTGCCTGAATTAACAGCCCAAATATACAACCCCCAGTTAAAGGCGATAAGAATTGATGCAATAAATATGTAGAACATTTGTTTCTTATCCTTTATTATACGCTTTAACTCTTCCCATTGTTTCGTTGCTGCAATAATTATAACTGTAAATACAAAGGCCCATAGAATTCTGTTAGATAAAATCTCTATTGGAAATACGCTATCTATTAATTTCCAGTATATAGGCAGAATACCCCACAATATATATGCAGCAGCTGTATATATTACACCAGCAGTCTTTTCGTTATGCATTTATCTTCCCCCTCTTTTATATTTATCTTTTGCTTTTAAAGATGCTTGTACTATCTTATTGTTTATTTCTAGCAGCGGACCTTTTATCTTTCCTTTTCCATTATATAAATAATGCCAACCAAGTACAATACAGCTATATAATTATTATATACTAAACACCCAGTTTCATCCATGTCATTCCAAAATGTATTGTCTAATAGAATAATTTATGCATACCTATAATGTAATATCAATTTTATCCAAAATACACAGATAACTTTCAATGGTATCTCATAATTTGCTTAGATGGCGATAATATAACAAAACTATTGCAAGCTGCTAAAAGTCCCTTCAGCTTATATTTATACTGAAGGGACTAATATAGAAATTGCTGCAGTTGTGCCTTCTTTAGCTTAGCTCAAAAGAATTCCAAAACTTCGGCATTTAGTTTCTAACTAAGTTTTTTTCTTTGCACTGCCATGAGTATAACCAATGACTTCAAAGTCTTTTGATAAAGCGTCTATAAATTCTTTATAAAAAGAGCATTTAGATCTTACACAGGATGATAAGTGTATTGTGGTTACCCCAACCTTTTTCATCCTTTGTGCCCTTGCCACCACCTGCTCCACTGAATCCTCACTACAACCATTACAATGCACAAAACTTACTAATTCTGCTTCACCATCATAATTTTCAAATGAATCTCCTTTATTATTAAAAGCCTTAAAGCAGCCAGAACCGGAACATCTTGTAGATACTTCAAAACAGTTTATAATTCCAACTTTCTTTTTCATAGTTTCCTCGCACATTTTCTTTTTTTCATTCATTCTATCATGAAAATGCTTCCAATGCCGTGACACTGGTCACGAAAAACAGAAAAGGACTCCTAATGCCTACCTACTATTTTTCTATACTTTAACGGATTTTATTGTTGTTCAAATAAATGAGTGTGTCCTATAAATATAGCTTTATTTCGGAATGAGCTGGATAACTTTATCATCAGCTATATCAGGATTCCCTCTGCCATCCCTATTACTTGTTGTCAGATAAAGTGATCCATCTTTCCCTTGAATAACCTCACGTAAACGCCCATACTCATTCCGGAGCCATGATTCTACCTTCTTCACTACCGTTCCTTTTTCATTCAACGAGATAGCTAGTAGTTGCTGTCCACGCAAAGTAGCAACCAGTAATTTTCCTTGCCATGGTCCTTGATTTACGAAGGCAATACCAGAGGGTGCCCATGTATCTTCTCCACTGTGTATCAAGGGTTTTTGTATAATAACTTCCTTAGAGTCTTCAGATCCTTGAACGAGAGGCCAGCCATAATTGGCTCCTGGTTGTATTATGTTTATCTCATCATGTGCTGACTGCCCATGCTCTGATGCATACAAGACATTTTTTGAATTCCAGGCCAAACCTTGTGGGTTTCGATGACCTAGGCTATAAACAGGTGAATTAATAATTGGATTATCTTTAGGAATCCTGCCGTCTAATTCTATTCGCAGTATTTTCCCAGCTGTACTTGTTGGGTTTTGTGCCAATGCAGAATTCCCTGCATCTCCTGTTGTTATATATAATTTCTGATCCGGACCTATCTTTAGCCTTCCTCCATTGTGAATTTGGCCCCCAGGAATTTTATCGAGAAGAACTCGGTCAATAGATGCTCTATTGTTGCTTTCAATCAATCTGACAACTCGATTATAGATTCGATTACCCTCTGCATATGAATGCATAACATATATATAATGGTTTTGTGAATAATTTGGATCTAGAGCAATGCCCATCAACCCGCCTTCTCCCTGACTTACAAAGGGTGCACTAAATGTTATGAGTGGCTGCGGATAAAGTTTGCCACCTTCAATAATCCTAATTGCCCCAGAGCGCTCTGTAAAATATAGCTTACCTTCATAGTTCATCGCTAAAGCCCAAGGTACATATAAATTTTCAGCGATAACTTCAATTTTATAGGGAAATTGCCTTGATGTAATTGCTTTTACTTTGATATTAGCTTCATTACGACCACGAAATATCATATTAGAGAAGATATTATAAATTGTTTTTTTCATACTGTTATCCCCCAAACTTCAATGATTACATGGCTTAATAAAAAGTTACAGGTTTAGGTTACTAAATTTGTTACTTCTTATCTTTATTATTTATCTAATTACCATATTATTCACATATGAGGTTAACCGTACCATCTTATCTTGTTTTATTACTAATTAAGCAGGTACTATATCCTTTTGATTTTTTCTTGCCCAATGTCGATGCTCAGCAATAGCCTTAATAAACTCTCCATTAAAAGGATTAAGGTCCGTAGCATTTCTTACTGTTACCACACCAAGTTCTGTTACTAGCTCTCCATTGTTCTCAGTCCCTGCAGTAGCAACTCCTTGTATTTGAGAAGCTGCTAGCAAATCAACACCTTCATTAGTGGCACCAACTGCTTTAGCGTGCTTAAAGGCTTCATTAACAAAGTGCAGAGCATCTCCTTGTTTTAGTAAGCTATCTGCACTTTGTCTGCCACCAGTGACATACACCGCATCATACATAACAGAAGCAGCCTTAAGAAAGTTCTTACCAACTTCTATTTGTTTGCCATCCTCACTTGTAATCATACCTAAATTTTTACTAACTATCTCTGTATTTACCCCTGCATTTTTCATTGCATCCATAAACTGCATCAACTCCGTGTAATTAAATCCGTTATCAACAAGAATTGCTACTTTTCTAGTCTTGGCAGTCTTAATAGTATTTGCTTGACTAACAGCTGGTGAAGAAGCTGTAACTCCTGCTTTTCCTGCGGTTTTTGGTGGCGTTGCCCCAATTCCCTTTGCAATCTCAGTTGCCAATTGACCATCAACATTATTAAACATATCAACTACACGCTGTCTAATATATTTATCATTTACTGAACCAACCTCGAAATGGAATGCGTCAATAATATGCTGCTTTTCAGGCTCAGACATACTATTCCAGAAAAGAGTAGCCTGACTGTAGTTATCCCTGAAGGATTCGCTACGCTCTCTTATTTTCTTTCCATCAACTTTCTCTGCATAGTGTAAATAACCATTATCAGCATCTGAAGCAGATTCAGGTGTATTCTTTTGAATTGAATTGGGATGATAGCTTACAGTTCCTTGATCTATTGTCATTCTATGATAACCATCACGTTGATTGTTATGTACAGGAGCTATTGGCCTATTAATAGGTATTTCATGAAAATTAGGCCCTCCCAATCTAATAAGCTGAGTATCTAAATATGAAAATAATCTGCCTTGTAGTAGAGGATCATTGGTAAAATCTATTCCTGGTACAACATTTCCAGCGCAAAAAGCCACTTGTTCTGTCTCTGCAAAAAAATTATCTACATTACGATTTAGTGTCATTTTACCAATTATTTTTACTGGAATTGTTTCTTCAGGCCATATTTTCGTTGCATCTAATATGTCAAAGCCAAATTTAAACTCGTCTTCCTCATCAATCATTTGTACTCCCAATTCATACTCTGGAAATTCTCCCATATTAATGGCATCCCAAATATCTCTTCTATTATAGTCTGGGTCTTTACCTGCCAGTTTTTGTGCTTCATCCCACACTAATGAGTGTACACCAAGCAAAGGCTTCCAATGAAATTTTACAAAACGACCTTTACCTTCAGCGTTAATAAATCTAAATGTATTAACTCCAAAACCCTCCATCATACGAAAGCTTCTAGGTATAGCTCTATCTGATAATAACCACATTATCATATGTGCGGTTTCAGGAGTATTTACGACAAAATCCCAGAAGGTATCATGTGCCGATGAAGCCTGTGGTATTTCATTATGGGGTTCCGGTTTAATAGCATGAACCATATCTGGGAACTTTATAGCATCCTGAATAAAAAATACTGGCATATTATTTCCTACTAAATCATAGTTTCCATCCTCAGTATAAAACTTTGTGGCAAAACCTCGAACATCACGAACGGTATCTGCTGACCCCCGGGATCCTACGACAGTTGAAAATCTTACAAATACCGGTGTTTTAACTGATGGATCTTGTAAAAACTTAGCTTTAGTATATTGTGCCATGGACTCATAAGCCTGAAAATATCCATGGACTCCAAAGCCACGTGCATGGACAACCCGCTCTGGTATCCTCTCATGGTCAAAATGAGTTAGTTTCTCACGAAAATGAAAGTCCTCTATCAGTGTAGGCCCTCTACTTCCAGCCTTTAGTGAATCATCAGTATTTATTACCTTTACTGCTTGATTTGTTGTAAGTTTTTGATCGGTGTGGTTTGAACGAAAAGTCTGTAGCTGATCATTCTTAGCACCTTCATATATCTTCGTCTGATTATACTTTTGCATAGAATCCATCTTACCAATCCTTTCATATGTTTTAGCAAAGATAATTTAATATAAATCTATTTATCTATTATTTGTTTATATTGGTATAGTCTATGCATTTTACAATTTATATTTTATTAAACCTTTTTTCTTCTACTTGCTTAGTAAGTAGGGTTTTTTGGAAATCATAAGAGGCCCTCCCATAATTAGAAAATTTCTAAGTGCGACAGCATTCTTTGTTTTTAGGTATGAAAAAAGGAGATGTCTCAAAATACATATATGTGCATTTTAAGACATCTCCAAAAATTTTTATTTACTATTATTACTTTTTTAACTTTCAATTTAACACTGACTGAATATATATTCTACAGTGTATTTGCTATATTATTTAAGTCTTCAGCTGACTTTGTCAGACTAGACATTGAAGCTGTTATTTCTTCTGTTGAAGCTGCCTGCTGGCTGGATAATTCAGTTATGTCATTTATCTTATCAGACATTCTATCGTTTTGCTGCTTTATTGATTGCAGTATATCCGTTATTTTTGTAACAGATGATTTACTGTTAGTTGCCATCTTTCTTATTTCTTCAGCTACAACAGAAAAACCACGACCATGCTCCCCTGCACGAGCCGCCTCAATAGCAGCATTTAAACCTAATAAATTTGATTGGGATGCTACTTCTTCTATGAACTGTAAAATATTATTAGTCTTTCCTATTTGTTCTGTCACATCGTCACTATATCCTCTTAGGTCTTCTATAGATTTTGACAATTCATTTGCTGAGTTAGCTATTTCCTCTGATGTTGCTACTATTTCTTCTGATGTAGATACTAAATTATCACTAATATTATGCAATACATTTACATTTTCAACTACAAGACATATTATGCATAATCCTATCACCTTTTCCCCATCTTTTATAGGTGATATATAATTTCTAAATGACATGCCCATTATGCTTTTGTCTATTGTCTCTGATATAACATTTCCTTTCAGTGCCTTTTCAAAACTTTGAGCTATATACGGCGGCATAACTTCTCTCATAGCTTTGCCTTTTACTTGTTGATTAGCAGAGTTTTTGCCTTGGTATTCGTAAATACAAACTGTTTCTTCATCTGTTATACAGAACACTAGATTGTCTCTAGGCAACATTGCTATAAACACAGGTGCAATTTCATCACAGTACCTTCTTAATATTTCATTTTCAATCATGATAGGCCCCCCCTAAGTCTTATAAACTTTTTATTTTTGCAACATATATTTGTTTTAGTATATCCATTACCCCGCAAATTGTTAATACTTTAAAAATAAATGACAATATTGTTGTTGCCTTTAACATTTTCTCCATATATGATTATAAATTAACGAACAACATTTGCCAATAAATAACACCAATTTTGGTATAACATAATTAAAAAATTTTAAGCCAATACTTAGTGTTATTAAGCATTGGCTTAAAATTTTTTAAAGTTATGGAATTGATACTCCTTTCAGAAATCCTAGTGCTTAACATTCTCTTTTATCAATTTCATAAATATTTCAGGAGTAACTACTCTTACTGTAGGATTTTGTTCTAACTTTTTTACCACTTCTTCTACATTACTAACACCTTTGCTCCAAACATGAACATAAACAAAGCTATAAGCCTCCGGACTAGTAACATCAATTTGTCCTAAATTAACCCTATCATTAATTTTTCTTACTAATTCATCTTCATTTTGAATACCACTCCAAAGCAAATCCCTACAGGAAACTAAAGGCTTATTATTAGACCATAAAATTTTTCCATGATAGTTATCGTGCCTGTGGTAATCCAGATAAAATAATCCTTGGATATTTGATTTTTCAGTAAACTTATCCCAAAGGTCAATTTTATTAAAAGCTGAATCGTCTATAATTGCTACATACTTTTCCTGCAATTTTTCCATATAATCATTTAATGTATTAATATAACTGTTTAATTTATTACTGTTAAATTTACTTGGATACATATATCCATTTCCAGAAGGTGAAACAATAAAGTTATTGTTAGTCTTTTTAGTATTTATGGCTTTATAGTATAGGTTGAAAACAGTAGGAGACAGGTAATATAAAGAAGGACTCATAGACCATCCTAAATTGAGCTTATCTTTATTAGGAAAGCCAAACCATTTAGAAGAACCATAGTTAATTCCAAGATTCCACTGCTGATTATCTCCATCAGACATGATGAAAGTTACATAATGAACATTATCTTCTTTAGGAATTGTTAATGAAGTTTTTTTAGTGACAGGTAATGAGGGAAAAGCACTTAATGTAGTTAAGTTATATGACCAATCTGCAGCAACTACACTTACACCATGTTTCGATGCTGTGCTTACATTAGTAAATTCATCGGGACCCCAACCTAAACATATAGCATTATCCTTCATAGAAGAAAATATCCTATCTCTTAGAGCTGTATCTTTTATACTATCCTCATAAAATACCAAGGACTTTGTCATTACAGCATAATCTCTTAATGGACTAGCTTTATCAGGAGAAAGCTGAATTACCAGTGAATGATTTAATCCTTTGTTCCATAGGTTATCATAAGCCCAACTCTCACCTGTATTTCTACAATCTCCAATAATTTTTGTAATGCCCTTTTGCCTTACTTTAGATTCTATAGATTCATCAATAGCTATAGCTTTATTTAACGAAGCAAGAGAACAGGCATTATTTATTGAGGGATCCTTTTGTGCTTTTTTACTATAAAGCACATATCCATCTATGTAATCTTTATATATGGTTAGTAATTCCCAGGGATCTGAAAGGATTTTATAAGAAACCTTATAATTATCTTTTAAGTCCTGAAGCCATATCTTATAATCAGGCTGGGAAGAATTAAGTGTATATATTTGAGAAGAACAATGGTTATTAACTACCCCTTGAAGGGTAGTTACCATTGTTCTTTCACTAGGTGTCATTGAATCTTGAGAAACAACATACAAAGACGTAGGAGTTATTGAATTTTTTATATAGCTAGAAGTATTTTCTAAGGTAGGACTAGCAGAAAAAGCCGCTGTGCTGCTAGTACTGGAAGACTTTTTCCACTGGCTCCATTTTACATTAAAGGAATCTCCATTTTTTTGGCAGTACTCATAAAACTTTTGTAAAAAATTCATTCTTTCATCACTATAAAAAGATTCTTCAGTGCTTTCTTTATAGTTTGCCAATGCTATTTGTCTTTTTATAATATTATCCGCATTAACTTCTTTATAGTTTCTAGTCATATCATACATAATCATAAAAGTACTAGTTCTTCCTATGCCCTGCTTACAATGGAAGTGTAACCAAGAATCTTTAGGTAGAGTTTTTACAGATTCAATGAAATAATCAACCATGTCATCTGTAGGTATTCCACCATCTCTAACGGTTATTCTATTATAGGATAGAGAATTGGATGTAACAAGCTGTTTTTCATCTTGAACCTTTGTTGGAGTTATTGTTACCTTTGGATGATTATAAAAACTAATAGGCTCATTTAATTTAATACTTTTTAGTTTATTAGCTTCATCTGATAGAACCTGTTCCTTTGTTAAACCTACGTTAGCATTGTTTCTCGCATCAGCCCAGCTAACTGCATATCCATTGATAAATCCATGGGACTCCTGCCTTAAATCCATTACAGTTATAGGCATTGAAGTTCCAATGGCCTTAACTAAAAGAGGAAGATTGTTTCCTGAAAATTGTTGACTTCCAGAAATATTCAACTTATCTAATCCTTTTAAGTTTAGATCCTTCTTACTTTCTAAGACTTTTAGGTCTGTAGTCTTTCGAAAGTTTTTTGGTAGTATGTCGTTGTAATTTATTGCATCTAGCACAAGATTTACAGTATTACCGCTAGAATCTTCAGCTAGAACACCTTTATTTAATAATAGCAAAGATGAAATAAAGGTTAACAACAGTGTGAATAAAATAGACCTGACTACTTTCGGTTTTTTGTGCAATTTAACCCCTTCTTCCGTATAGAGTGAAATTTAAATTTTCTAGAATTATTATAAGTTATCAAAATCATTTCTATACGGAATATCTTTAAGGTTTTATTTTGCTCTTTTATAGGAATTTGGTCTGTGATAAGTGTATAAGCAGCATTAAGATAGTTTTTCACTTAGCATATCTTAATTTAGCAAAGAACAATAATTTTATATGGAGTAGTTTGAGCAGGTATGCTCTTGGTTGTAGGTCCATAGACAACAATTAGATTTCTATTTCCAGGGTATCTGTTAAAGGGCTGGTCATTTGTGAGAATTATCTCAGTAGATGGCGCTATATTTAGTTTCAAGTTTCCATCGCTGCTTATAAGTTGATTATCAAAATAGTCTACCGCAACTTTTTCATATTCTGTGTCTTTTGCTATAACAATTGCAGGATATTGAGGAGGATAAATAAGAATGGCAGGTGCATTTGCATCATAAAATCCAGTTACCTCGTCTCCTACATCAACCACTTTATGATCTACAAAGTAAGTTTCCGTGGATATCACAAAATTTACAGGACCCACATCCTTACTTTCTAGCGACATTAATTTATAGCAACCTGCTGATGCACCATCTTGACCTAAGTTAAAATCCTCAATTCTCGTAACGGTACCACTAACAGCTGCAAACTTTTGTGCATTAGCTCTCCACTGTGCATTAAAGAAAGGGTAAGCAGCTTGATTCCTGTAGTAAGGACAAGAGAAAAATTGCTTATTATACATGTAATACTCCTTTATATTGCTGTGATTATAAATCTCATCATATTAGTATATGAGACATTCCCATAAGTGCTACTTCCTTCTAAGTGAATAAGCAAAGATCAAATTTCGAAAACAAAAAAATATTTCTGTGAAACAAAAGCGCTTATACTTTCGTCTAATTAAGTGATACTATTAATGTTGCTGGTTATCTTTAACATTAAGTTCACAAGGAGGGCTATATTATGTTTTTATGGAAAAAAGGTTTTTCTATAAAATTGATAATTGCATCTATTGTATTTATTACTCTAATGACAGGATGTTCTAAGTTTACTAAACAAACAGAAAATGCCACAGGAAACACTCCTAATAATAACGGTACGGATATTAATCAGTCATCCGATATTAGCGACTCTGCTTCAGATACTAATACCTCATCCCCTAATTCCAATAATGCTTCTAAAGAATCCCCTGCTCAAGATGATTCTTCAAAAACTATTTTATTAAATATTATGGAATTAGCTAAGGAAGGAAAAGTTGTTAACTGCCAGTTTCCGGCTAAGACTACTGTTATTGATGACATAGAGAAAAAGTGGGGAAAACCTGACAAATCAGATTGGGTTTCTGCTGCTAAAGGAACTTATGCCACATATACAAAGCATAATTTAGCTTTTGGGTTTAACAAAGGCTCTCAAATATTCGAAGTTAGGTCCTTTGATGATAAAATAAAGAAAGTATCCCTTTCTAAAGTAAAAGAAGTCTTCGGTAAGCCTTCCTATGATGTTAAAGTAAAGGGTGAAGAAATAATTGGTTATGTAGTAAATAATAATTTTAAAATACTGCTTGTATTTCCAGAGCCTACAAGCAAAAACCCAAACCCTTTATTAAGCCATTATTCTGTGTTATATCCAAAAGGAACTGTTAACCTTATGGCAGATGATCCCGGAAGAGAATGGTGATTTAATTTTTCAGTATATTTCATATGTGCAAAAACAGTCATAAGACATTATCTACCATTTATATGTCTTATGACTGTTATTTTGTTTAAACGCCTAGCTCTTGTATTAATTCCTTAAATGTATCGTAAGCCGGTTTCTAATCTCATTTAAATAATCTTTTGTGTATTTTTCTGCTTCAGAGCGCCTTATAAGCTCATTATCTGAAAGCTGATCACGTAAATCCACATAAAGCCTTATTATCCCCTGTATTGCTCTAACACAGCTTTTAGCATCATATGTGGCAATAGTTTCCTTAAGCATGAACAAATCATTAGGCGCATCAGTTTCAATTTTCCTCACACCACGAGGAAGTTTCCCATTTTTCATTAGTAATAATGGACCAATGACTGTCTGTCTCATAAATGAAATAAATTCTATTGCTTCGAAAATTTCACCTCTTCCAATCTTTACTGTACCATAATGAATCCAAACCCAAAACCTATCTTCAATCCACTGTAAGTCAGGAGCTGGAAACTTAGCTTCCCCTAACTTTAATGCATCCGTTATTGCATTATCTCTTTCCCATAAAATTACTGGATCTTCTACTCTTTTGCCAATATCCGCTAAAGCAACGAATTTCAAGTCCACATGCAGCAATGGCGGTCCGTATAGGCATATAAGCAGCCTTGGCTCACCTACATGTTCACCAGTAAATGCAGAAAGAAGATTCCCAAGCTTACCAGCGATTTCTTTTCTTTCTTTCATTATCTGTTCATAACAACTAGATTCCACAGCAATTATAAGATCAATATCAGAAAATTCATCTAAACTATTTGTAATATATGAACCTCCTGCTGCAACACCTAGAATTCTACAATCATACTTTAATAGTTGAATTGTTTTGTCTATGAAATCTTGATGAATTTTTGGTATCAAATTTATCCTCTCCTTTGCTCAACCCAAATTTATTAAACATAATGTCAATTATATTTTAATTTCCTCTCTATCCAAATTATCAGTATTACTTTTCTTCTTTCCAACAAGTATGGTCAAATCCACCGTTATAGCTGAAACATCTAACTTACTCAAATTGTCCCTTCCTTCAACATTCTCCCCCATGTTAATGGTGTCATTTTTATTAGGATAGGCAAAAGTTCATCATCAATACTAAATTTATAACTTATATTTTCAACATGAACAACTTCTAATTTACTTGTAAAGTAATCTACTACCTTGTCATTTGAATACTTTTTATTTTTATAAATTGCTTGTCTTAATTCCTGGAGATATAACTGCCCTGGAACTACCTTTATAATAATTCCCTCACCATTTAATATCCTATCAAATTCTAAATAATTAGCAGGAGAAAGTATATTTAATACCACATCAAAACTTCTATTCTGAAAGGGCAACCTTGTTAAATCAGCCACAGTCCAGATAACATCACTGCTATTGTTTGAGGCAATATTAATTCCTTCCTTTGATATATCAACTCCAAACAGGTTATATTTTAAATCTTTCTTAATCCTTTGGGACATTCTATAGAGGTGAGACCCTTCACCACATCCTGCGTCTAAAATAGTCAATTCTTTTTTATCCTCTTGTGATTTTTTATATTTTTCAATTGTATTGATAATTTTATCAATCAGTTGATCATAGAACCCCTCTTCACAAACCTTATGTCTGGCTTCAAATAATTCCTTGGGATATACAATGTTACATGGGGAAGTTAACATATTTAAATACCCCTTCCTTGATATATCAAAGCTGTGATTTGAACCACAAACTAAACTATAAAAACCTTTTATAGTCATATCTCCACTGCATATAGGACATCTAAATCTTTTCTGATTTTCTCTTATAATTTCTGCTGCTCTATCCTTTTTCTTAACTTTATTAGTATACATATCTCAAATTCACCTCATCTAATAATCTGCTGTGAATTCTTGAAAATGAACATCCCAAGTTAATACAGAAAGGCTGCAAATGAACTCAATTCACCTGCAGCCTTTATATACCATTTTAAAGTATACAAATCAAAATATACCTTACGTTAATAATATCCCTAATGTATATGATGAAATAGTCGTATAAAAGGCAAGTATGATGTTCTTCACAAGAATCCTAAAATAAGGTACAACAAATAAACCTAACCAAATAGGTATTTTTTACCTTATCTCTTATTTAGTTAATTAAATTAAACTAAATTACGGAATCTTATAAAGAATATTCCTACTCTTAACACCTTTAACACCTCATCCTTTTTAATTTCTATTAAATAGTATCATAAACTTTATTAGTTATCAATAACCTTTACAAACATATTCCAATCTTATTAAAGTTCATGCTTCTTCAATACTGGAATCATAAATGCAACCAAAACTAACATCATGAGCAAGGTGGCTGTTATTACGGTCCAATGTACAGGCACCCTATCAAGAATGATTCCATATACTAGCGCACCTAAAGGCATGCCCCCTTTTGTAATCATTCCAACAATAGAAAACATTCGAGACATGTATTCGTTGGGAGTTGCTTTTTGT
The DNA here is from genome assembly GCF_033659955.1 of Clostridium tanneri. Taxonomy (NCBI): domain Bacteria; kingdom Bacillati; phylum Bacillota; class Clostridia; order Eubacteriales; family Clostridiaceae; genus Clostridium; species Clostridium tanneri. Next base: position 33,805 of record NZ_JARUJP010000010.1, on the reverse strand, counting down.
ATAAAGGTCTGCACAGGAACATTTATGAACATAATAGCAACGCTTAACAGCCCAAGAACTCCAGCCAGTAAGCTAAAGTATAAAATACTACCTCTCCCTAATACAAATAAGCTATGTGGAAACAATAGAAATGAAAAAGTCAATATTGAAAACATTAGCAAACTGCTGCCACTTACAAGTGATTTGGCTATCTCTTTCTCTTTACTAAATAGCAGGTTTACCAGAACGCTGCCTAGCAGTGCTCCTAGTATAATTATCATCTGTAGATAACCGTATTGTGTGTCAGAATACTCCAACTGGGTTCTAAAAAACAAAGGTAATATAACTGAAAATATTGGCTGTATAACGGCGTATATTACCAGAAAAAAAACACACAGTTTAAGGATTACTGGATTAGCCAGAATAAATTTAATGCCATCAGAGAAATCCGCTGTAAATCCTGGCATATTAGTGTCTGACTTTCGTTTTGTGTGCTTGTACCTAATCAGCAGCGAGCTGCCTGCCGACACCAAAAATGATATTCCATTGATAAAGAATACCACTGTAATTCCCACTTTTGCATACAATGTGGCTCCAATTACTGGACCTAATAGGCTACCTAAGATCCTAAGCGTTGCAAGATTAGAATTTGCTTTTGTAAGTTCATCCTCCTCCACCAATTGAGGCAGCATTCCTTTAGTAGCTGGATCAAATAGGCCATACAAAAAAGATACTATAACCTGCATCCATAGCAACAAAGTCAGGCTCATCCTGCCCGAATATGCACCAAGGGCCAAACTCATTATTGCCGCTGCACTGACTAAGTCAGTTGCTACTGTGATCATTTTTCTATTAAGCCTGTCTGCAAGTACTCCAGCAAAGGGGTAGATTAGGAGAGCTGGCACTAGACATAGGAAAGAGAACAACCCCATAGTAGCTGAGGATCCTCCCGAATCGATAATGTACAAGGGCATAATTACCATTTGAATTCCAGTTCCCGTATCGGATATCATCCTTCCAAACATAAGCAATATGAGATTCTTATTCAAAGCTTTCTTATCCCTTTTCATAGCCTACCGCCTCCAGTCTTTTTAACATTATAGAGCGACTCGGCTCAGTCGCTCTTTCATAATTGCATATTTTCAACTTGTCCATTACAGGATTTCTACGTACCCTTCTTTCCCATTAATCCTTATCCTCTGTCCATCTTTAATCAATTTTGTAGCATTCTCAACACTTACCACTGCAGGTAGTCCGTATTCTCTTGCAACAACGGCCCCATGGGTCATCATCCCACCTACTTCAGTAACCAAGCCTTTAATTGATACAAAGAGTGGAGTCCAACTAGGGTCAGTAAAGGTTGTAACCAAAATATCCCCTTCCTCTATATTGGCATCTTCCATTTTCAAAACAACCCTTGCTCGTCCTTCAACAACACCTGATGAAACTGGTACTCCTGCTAAAGCACCCTCAGGTATATTATCAGTATTATACTCACCAGGTATAATCTCTCCCTCGGAGGTTATTACACGAGGAGGTGTAAGCTTTTCGAAAACTTCATAGTCCTCTTTTCTTTTAGTTATGATATTGTAATCTAATATATTTGTCTTAACAACATCTCTAAGTTCATCAAAAGTTAGGTAGTAAACATCCTCTCTATCACGTATTATTCCTTTCTTAACTAAAACATCAGCTTCTCTCATAAATGCCTGTTTTATGATCCATTCAAACCATATGAGGATGTACTTGTTGAATTCACGATAACCAGCATAATTACGTAAAACACTTATTGCTTTCTTTGCCTTCCTGGCCTTTCTTTTTCCGCCAGACAATTTTTCTAGACTACCTAAGATTTCCTTCTCCTTTTGCTTTGCGTCTTTAAGTCCCTGTTCAAATTTTATACTGTGTGCATTTGGTCCAAAGGCTTTGATATTACTTAGGATAGCTGGAACAAGTATAGTTGGTTTTTCATTCCACCTCGTCCTAGTTATATCAATTTCTGCAGAACAGCGCATACCATACTTCTTGAGAAATGCTTTAATTGAATCAGTAACATCTAATCCACCTTTTATCTTTGCCAAATCTTCAAAAAAAGTCTCTTCCTTTGGCTGCTGAAAATATTCAATCACAGCAGGATACTGCCTTACAACATCAGCAACATCCAAAAGCTCAAGGCCCATTTCAGATGTGACATTATTAGATACAGACTGAGCAAGGGTATCAGCTACATTCTTTTCACCTAGCCATTTCTCAATATTTTTATTTAACCAGTAAGAGGCGTAGGTTCCCGCAAAAACTACTCCATAGCTATGAAAAATAGTATTCTTTATTTGCTTTAAACTCTTATGAATGAACTCAAACAATTCGTCTCCAGAAAACTTGATAATACTTTGCTCCAGTTCAAGCATCAACGCCTTATTAGTACTCATTAGGTCTTCAACTATAGCGGGGTCGTTTGCTCTATAGTCTTTTATGGTAAGATTTATCCACTTTAACCACATTGATTTATCACCCATGGCTGTTTTTCCTTTGTGCAGTGTTTTGATAAAATCTTTTTGTTTTGTAAGATTAATTAGGGCATTCTTCATTAGAACATCTACCGTATCAAGACCTTTTATAAAAGTTATTCTTCCAAAAGGCGAAGAAATGTCACTAGATGCATCTATATACAACCTTCCACCCATCTCACTCATGGTAGAGCTTACCATCTCTTTGAATAAAGTCTGGAAGAAGGACATTCCTAATGGTTTCATAGCCTCAGTCATCATCTGTCTGTGTCCAAAGGATATATACACATGATTCTTTCCATCTTTAGTTTCTGGTGGTATAGGATAAAGTGTAGTGATAGGTCTGCTCTGAACAATATAAAAGTTATCTTCATAAAGGCACCATTCTATGTCTTGTGGACAACCAAAGTAGGCTTCAATCTTTCTGCCCATGCCAGCTAACTGTATAATTTTCTCATCCAAAAGGGTCTGTTTATTCTGTTTTCCAGCCTCAATCTCCCTTTCTTCTGTACCGCCCTTCTCCAGTGCATAGATGGCTAGTTTTTTAGTTGATATCTTTTTGTCTATTATCCTGCCTTCTCTGACTTTATAGATATCCGGGTTAACTAAACCAGATACAAGAGCTTCACCAAGACCAAAGCTGGCATCGATGGATGTAACCTTTCTGTTTGAAGTAATAGGATCAGCAGTAAACATTATTCCTGAAGCCTCTGGGAAAACCATCTTTTGTATTACCACAGATAAATAGACCTTATGATGGTCAAATTTATTCTGTATTCGGTAAATTACTGCTCTGTCTGTGTACAGTGACGCCCAGCATTTTCTAATATGCTTGAGTATCTCATCCTTTCCCATAATATTTAGATAGGTATCCTGCTGTCCTGCAAAGGAAGCCAGTGGCAAATCCTCTGCTGTAGCACTTGAACGTACGGCATAGGCATTTTTTTCACCAAGCTTTGAAACATATTTCGATACTTCTTCTACAATATCCTTTGAAATGGATATTTCTTCGATGTTTTCACGAATTTTTTTACTAAGTTCAGCAACGGTTTCTCTATCATCCACCTTTAAGAGAGATAATTTATCAACTAATGTATTAAATTCTTCATTGCTCTCAACAATTCTTTTATATGCTTCAGTAGTTATGCAAAAGCCCTCTGGAACAGATATCCCCTCAATTTTAGATAGTTCCCCAAGGTTAGCACCTTTACCACCTACTACTGGAAGCTTTGATTTATCAATCTGTTGAAAGCCTAACACATATGAACTCATAATTATTCCTCCCTATAGAAATTGTTTCTAAGTAAGTCCATGCATTCCTCAAATTCCTTGAAAAAGGCCTCATAGTCAACTTCTGTTTCTCTTGACATTTGATTCATATACCCATCAGTAAGCCAAAGAAGCATTTTCATAACCAGCTTTGGATCAATACCTTCCTTAAATTTTGAGTAGTCCATTCCGTCAAAAGCAATTTTATTTCTAAAGCCTTCTCCTTTTGCTAAAAGAGTTTTTATGTCTTCTTTTACTTCCTCATCACTTTCAAAATATACACTTATTAAAAAAGATCTCATGGCAGGATGCTGCTTCATAATTGAAATTTCAATATTGGATGAAAGCCTAATTCTTTCAAAGAAGTCAGTAACGGTATAATCAAACTTTTCATAAACTTCCTTCATAATAATGTCGCCGCATAGCTCAATTAAATAAAGATATAGCGCTTTTTTTGTACCAAAGTAATGAAACACCATTGCCTTTGAAATTCCCGCCTCAGCAGCAATATCGCTTACTGAGGTCTTTTTATATCCATTTGTACCAAAGGACTTAAGTGCAGCATCAATAATTGTCTTTTGTTTATCTTCAGGTAAATTAAAAAATTTTTCCATAAAACTCACCTCTTAAGTTTTGTAAACCGAATCGGTTTATGTTGATTTAATTATATTCCTATAAACCGATTCGGTCAATAGCATTTTTAATAATAATTTTAACCCTCAAAGTTGATGGAAATGAAAAGATATATTAAGAAATGGCGAAATAGTTCAAAGATATTGGATAGAGCTTTTTAGATAGTTACTTCAAAAAACATAGGACGACTTGCAATAAAATTATTTTATCTTATTGCTAATCATCCTATACTACAGATTTCCTATAGCTTTCGCTAATTCACCAAGCTTATTTATAGTTTTCCAATTTCGTACAGTGGTTGGTACCTGCAACTATGGTAAAACTATACTTTTATATAACCCTCGATATATCCACGATATTTTACTCAGGTAAAGTCACACGGTACCCGAAAGTATGCCATACTCCGAAATTATCTTTCACAGTTATACCTCTTTGACCTCCCATTGCTGCATCAGTATAATAAGGATAGTTTTTTCCAACTGTATAGTGTCCTTTATAATTCTCAGAAAAAGTTACAGGTGCAGCGTCAAACTGAAGTTCTCCATCTGTTACTTTTAATGCACGGGTCGTTCTCGTTGAGCTTCCATAATTTGATTCCTCAGCTTTCTGAACACTACTATCCTCCTTCAACATATTAATGTCTGCCTGCATAGCTGCTATAGTTTCCTTATAATTTGAAGACTCTAAAGCACAAGCTGACGGTATGCATATACGCTGACCTACTCTAAGATAATTAGGATCAATACCAGGATTTGCTTCTAAAATACTATCAATTGTAACATTATATGTTTGTGCAATTTTATATAGGGTATCCCCTGGTTGAATTATTTTGGGAACATGATTTGGTGGACAGGCCGGTATGCATAGAATTTGTCCTATTCTTAGATTATATGGATTTATTCCAGGATTTGCAGCGATTATTCTTGAAACGCTAACTTCCAGTCTGTATGCAATAATATTTAAAGTATCACCCGGTTGTATGATGTAAGGATAATGATTTGCAGGACATTGCCTATAATAATTATATAGCATGTGAATTTTTCCTTTCATTATTTCTCTATATACATCCTATGTTATAAAATCAGCTGTTGTTACCATATTTCAGAAGCATTGTAATAAAGCCATCACTAATTTATCCAAAGAAGAAAAAGAGGCCTCACAAGATGCATACATGTGCATTCTGTGAGGCCTCTTATATTTATCTAGGTATGGATTTTAATATATTCGTAAACTCATCACCCATTATAGTTTCTTTATGAATAAGATAAGCTGAAATCTTACAAAGTGCCTCCATGTTAGCTTTTAAAAGATTTACTGCCTTTTCATAACAACTACCTATAATTTGAAGAACCTCTCTATCAACTTCTGTGGAAGTTTCAGTAGAACAAGTCTGAACTGCTCTTCCATCTAGATAAGTATTTTGAATAGATTCTAGTCCCATCATACCAAATTTGTCTGACATACCATACATAGTTACCATCTTTCTTGCAAGGTCTGTAGCTCTTTCAATATCATTTGAAGCTCCTGTAGTTATTTTGTTAAAGACAACTTCCTCCGCCGCTCTACCAGCTAAAAGAACTACTATTTGCTCCACTAGCTCATCCTTAGAGTGAAGAAACTTTTCCTTATCTGGCATCTGCATTGTATAACCTAGCGCTCCCATTGTCCTAGGAATGATGGTAATCTTGTGCACCGGTTGTGTTTCCTTTTGTAGTGCTGCTGCAAGTGCGTGTCCTACTTCATGGAAAGCAACTAAGCTTTTTTCTTCCTCTGTCATAATCCTGTCTTTCTTTTCCTTACCAGCAATAACAGTCTCCACAGCTTCGAATAGGTCATCTTGCCTAACCTCATCTCTACCCATTCTTACAGCCCTTAAAGCCGCTTCGTTTACCATATTAGCAAGATCTGCTCCTACAGCACCTGCTGTAGCTAATGCTATTTCTCCTAAATTCACTCTATTGTCAAGCTTAACATTCTTTCCGTGAACCTTAAGTATTTCTTCTCTGCCTTTAAGGTCAGGCTTATCCACAATAACTCTTCTATCAAACCTTCCCGGTCTTAAAAGAGCTTTATCTAGTATCTCCGGTCTATTAGTTGCGGCAAGTATTACAACACCTTTTGAAGAATCAAATCCATCCATTTCCGCTAAAAGCTGATTTAAGGTTTGTTCACGTTCATCATTTCCACCAAGCTGACTATCACGACTTTTTCCTATTGCGTCAATTTCATCGATGAAGACGATACAAGGAGCATTTTTCTCCGCTTGTTGAAATAGATCTCTGACTCTAGAAGCACCAACCCCTACAAACATCTCTACAAAACCTGAACCGGATAAAGAAAAGAATGGTACATTGGCTTCTCCTGCTACTGCTTTGGCAAGCAATGTCTTACCGGTACCTGGTGGACCCACTAGTAATGCTCCTTTAGGCAGCTTTGCTCCAATCTCAGTATATTTTGATGGTTTATGAAGAAAATCCACTATTTCATTTAGTGATTCCTTTGCTTCTTCTTGTCCAGCTACATCATTAAAAGTAACACCAGTCTTTTTCTCAATATATACCTTTGCATTACTTTTTCCAAAGGACATAGCACCGCCGCCACCCATTTTTTTGCCTAAAGATTTTGTTATCAGTGTTCCTAGGAAATAGAACATAGCAAAAGGTAATATCCATGAAAGTATAAAGGTCATAATAGGTGACTGTACATCTTTAACTGGTGTTGAGAATTTTACTCCAGCAGCCTGAAGCCTGTTTACAAGCTCAGGATCATTTAAAGCCCCTGTGTAGTAAATTTTCTTATCACTAACTGAAGATTTCTCATCAATTTTTGGAGTTATTAAAAGTCTATTATTTTCAATCTTTACTGATTCTACCTTCTTATTTTGAATCATAGTAAGAAACGTACCATAGTCTATTTCTTTTGAAGCAGATCTAGAGTACCAAGTTATTGCCATATTTATCATTAACGTAATAATTAAAGTGACTACAAAAAAACTTGCTAATTGCTTTTTATTTTTAAACATACTTTCCTCCTTAAAACTCATTTGTTGCTTTTATCCATCTTATCCACTTTATCTCACTAACTTCCTTGACAAGGATTTTTTAGTTTGATAAGATTAACATACCGTCCAGACGGTATTAGTTAATGATTATAATATAACATAAATTATAGCCTTATTAAAGACGGGAAATTGTTAATTTTTTTGAAAGGAGAGGTTAATATTATGAACAGTTCAACTAAAGAAAGAATTCTTGATGCAGCAAATAAAGTTATTGGGGAAAAAGGTCTAAATTGTTTCACCTTAGATGAAGTTGCAAAAGAAGCTGGGGTAAGTAAAGGAGGACTCCTCCATCATTATCCAAGCAAGGATAAATTAATCAAAGGACTTGTGGAGAATTATATTGACTTCTTTCAATCTAAGGTTTCTGAAAGAGAAAAAACCCTATCCGATACTTCTCCCTGTAATCGGCTGATGCCTTTTATTTATGAACAGTTCAATCAGTGCAAACTTGACATAAACATTATGTACGGTATCCTTGCTGCAGTTGCCTCAAATCAAAATCTTCTTCATCCTGTACTGGAAAAACGTAAAGAGTGGTTTGAAAAAATCAATGAATGTAAAGATCCTACTATGGCACTAGTAATAAGTTTTGCCTGTGACGGCATAGCGTTTTCTAATCTTTTAGGCTTAGAAGTGTTCCCAGAAGAGACAAAAGTTAAACTTATGGAAAAGCTCATTGATTTATCAAAGGAATGTTATTAATAATAAAGAATATTTCACTAATTTAGTGTAAAAGATATACTTGATAAAAAAACACTAAAGGAGATTGTTAATATGGATATAGAACGTGCAAATGAAATCGTTTCTTCACCAGATATGGCTAATGTAACTTATGACGGAGCGCCAGTTTACATTCAAAACGTAAACCAAGGCAAAAAAATGGCTTATATATATCCTCTTAACCAGCCTGATAAACTACAAGAGGTGCCTGTAGATTCTCTAGTAGAATACTAAACAATAAATGGCAAGCCTTATTCTAATCCTTTAGCATAAGGCTTGCCATCTATTGTAATATATACTTTATCCACATCAAAACAAATTTCAAAGAATTTATTTGCCCAATGAGTGCAGCAAATTTACTACTAATTTTATTGTGAAGGAGTTTTTATTCATATCCTTAAGTTAATCCCTATTTTCAAACTTGTAATATATTTTTCTCTTTCAATATACAGTTCTTCCGCTTCCCCTAGGGAGATTTCTTTAAACATAATCTTATCTCCTGGCTTAAGCTGTGCAATCCTTGAAATGTCTACAGAAGCTACCTGTCCGATCTTAGGATATCCTCCAGTAGTTTGTCTATCTGCTAAAAGTATAATTGGATTCCCATCTGGTGGCACCTGAATTGTTCCAAGAGAAACAGCTTCAGAAATCATTTCTAAAGGCTTTTCTAAATTTAAAGTTGTTCCAGACAAACGATAGCCCATTCTATCCGACTGAGCTGTAATACTAAACTCAGAATTAAAAAATTTATTTTTACTGTCTAAGGTAAATTTATCAAATTCCCTGCCCTGCATAACTCTAACAGTGATATAATCAAAATTCTTCTTTATAAGTTCCCCTTCTAAATACCAGTTCGCTGCTGCAAAAGAATTAGAGTAACTTTTTTCTATTAGCTTTTTTATAATATCAGAAGCTTCCTCTGAAGGATAACCAAACTGTAGTACATCATCCTTTTTTAGCATCCTTCCTTTATAACCACCGATTTCTGCCCTTTGATAAGTACTTTTGCTTCCCATAACTTCCGGAAGATTAAAACCGCCTGCCACAGCCAAATATGCACGACAGCCAGACTTACAAGCTCCAAATTTCAGCACACTGTTTTCTTTCAAGTAAACTGGTCTCCACATAGGAACAGGTTCTCCATTAATGGTTGGTGATAAATCCCCACCTGTAATAGAAAAAAGAGTGCCTTTATCTATGCTTAAAGAAGGACCCATTAATGTAATTTCCAGTGCCCCTTCATCCTCTTTATTTCCTACTAGAATATTCGCTGCTCTAAGAGAATAAGAATCCATAGCCCCACTAACTATAACTCCATATTTCTGATACCCATATCTTCCTAAGTCTTGAACTGTTGTAAGAAGACCTGGACTAATAACTCTTATGCTCACTGTTGCTCCCTCCTATACTGCTCATATTCACTGAAAGAAATTGGACAAAACCTTATAATATCCCCTGATTGAAGAAGGCTTGGAGGACATTCATTAGGTCTAAATAACTCTAAGGGTGTGCTTCCAATAAGCTGCCAACCGCCTGGAGTGCCTATAGGATAAACGCCTGTCTGCATACCTGCAATTCCTACAGTTCCCGGTGGTATCAAAGTACGGGGAGTCTTTCTTCTGGGCGTTTCAATTTTTTCAGACATTCCACCTAAATAAGGAAAGCCAGGAGCAAAACCTATCATATAAACAAGGTATTCAGCACTTGAATGTATCTTGATTACCTCATCTACAGTAATTTTATTATATTCTGCCACATATTCTAAATCCGGTCCAAAGTCCCCTCCATAACAAACTGGTATCTCCACCACTCTAGCTCTAGTATTTCCAGAATCATTAAGTTTAGATAAAATTCCCTCTAAAATACCTTCAACAATTTCATAGGAAAGCTTACCTTTTTCAGAATCTCTTTTTATCTTTCTAACTTCAATTGGATTGTAAAACACTGTAATACTTGTAAAGGATAGCACATATTCTGTCATTCCCGTAAAGGGATATTCATCAAGGTACTTTGCTAATGTTTTTATTTTTCTATGTATATCAGGATGAATCTCTTTTCCAAATTCAATGAGGATTCCTGATTCACCAAGTGGAAACATCTCAGCTCTTAGTTCATTTTTCATCATCTTGTCACCTCTATGTATTAGTGGTAACAGGCATATGAACATGACTTTTTGCTGTTAACCACTATGAAAATCTTTAGTAGAATTCTTAATAAACAAGAAAGTACATTAAAAATATATTTACTGTTAATAACAATAAAGCCGTTGGTACTTGTGCTTTAATAACACCATTCTTATCTGGTAGATCTAGTAATGCTGCCGGTACAATATTATAATTAGCGGCCATAGGTGTCATCAGTGTTCCACAATAACCAGAGAACATTCCAATTGCAGCAAGGACAGCTGGATTACCTCCATGCATATGTACCACTAAAGGTAGACCTATACCTCCTGTAATAACAGGAAATGCTGCAAAGGCGTTTCCCATAACCATTGTAAATAAAGCCATACCCACTGCATAAGCCACCACAACTAAAAATTTGTTATCCACTGGAATAGCACCACTAACTAGCTTCGTAACAGCTGTACCAACTCCAGCTACTGTAAAAAGTCCGCCTAATGCAGCTAACATTTGAGGAAGAATAGCAGCCCAGCCTATAGTATCTATTAATCTTCTACTCTCTTTAATAGCCTGCATTCCCTTTTCTTTTGTTAATATCAAAGCTACAAATAAAGCAGCTAAGCAAGCCAATCCTAAACTAACAATAGTAACGTTACTATTATCTAATAAAAATAATCCACCTATTTTTATATTTTTTACCCACAAAGTTCCTACTATTGTAACAATAGGAATTAAAAGTGCAGGTAAAAATAATGAATTTCCAAGTTTTCTAGCAGATTCTTTTCGCTGTTTTTCAGTTGACTCTTTAAAAGAACCTATTCCAACGCCGTTAGCTCCTGCAATAACAGCTATTAATATTACAATAACTCCCATGTACATTGGTGGAATAACCTTTCCAAATAGGAAAGTCAATGAATAGAGCCCCCAAAATGTAGCAGAACTAATTCGTTTAGGATTCTTTTTATCCTTTAGTGTTAAAACAGTAATTAAAGCTAGGAAAATTCCTGCTATGTAATAAATGTACTCAAGACTTATAATCATGCTAGCTCAACTCCTTTACTTCCTTATTTTCATTCTCAAGCTCATAGACCTCTATTTCTTTTTTAATTTTTCTATCTAGTAATATAAGCCTAGTACCATGAATTAAGAAGGCAGCAATTGCAGTTGGAATACCCCAAAGTGCTATATGTATAGGCTCTAAATTAATACCATTTTGATCATAGAAACCTTTTATAAGTAAAATAGCCCCAAAAGCTATAAATATGTCTTCTCCAAAGAATACACCAACATTATCCGCAGATGCAGCAAAGGCCTTAATTTTATTACGAGTTTTCTCTGGCAACTGACCAAATTTGTTTTCCGCTGCAGCTTCAGCCATTGGAGACACTAAAGGACGTACCATTTGTGCATGTCCACCAAAACTTGTCAGCCCTAAAGCAGCTGTTGCCTCCCTTATAAAAAGATACAAAAGCAAAATACGTCCAGAAGTAGCTGCTTTTATCTTGCCAATTAGTATCTGGGACTGTTCCTTTAAACCACTTCTTTCCAACAATCCAATTACAGGTAGGGTAAGGATGAATAATGATAGATATCTATTTTTCACAAAAGATTCTCCAAAAATTGTGAGAATCTTTGCTATAGGAAGGTTCCCTGCAAATCCTGTAGCAACCCCAGCAACAGTTACAACTAAAAGAGGATTAAAGCGCAGTGCGAAACCAACAACAACAATTACAACACCAATTAACGTAAACATATTTTTTCTCCTTTCAAACAATAAATTATATTCTGATAACTGTATGTAAATTTAAAATTAATTACTTTACTAACTTTCTTAAAAGTTTTTAACGTCAATATTATAGGCTTTTAACTGCTTATTAATTTCTTGAGCAAAAGTTAAAGCATGTACACCATCTCCATGAATACAAATAGTATCTGCTTTTATTGGAATATCAAAACCTTGCTGACAATGTACTTTTCCTTCTATAACCATCTTTATTACCTGTGAAATAGCAGCTTCGCTATTTGTAATAAGAGCATCTTCTCTAGTTCTTGGGGTGAGAGAACCATCCTTTTGGTAAGTTCTATCTGCAAAAACTTCACTAGCGGTACGAAGCCCCATATCTTCCCCTGCCTTTATAAGTTCACTGCCTGAAAGACCAAATAATATTAGCTGTGAATCTACCTTGTAAATAGCCTTAGCTATTGCCTGAGATAATCCTTGATCCTTAGCGGCCATATTATATAGCGCTCCGTGAGGCTTTACATGCTGCATTTTTCCCCCTTCTGCTTTGACAAATGCACTTAAAGCACCAACTTGATAAACTACCATATCATAAACATCCTGGGGCGAAACACTCATGTTTCTTCTTCCAAAACCAACTAAATCAGGCAGTCCTGGATGTGCCCCTATTGCAGCTTTATTTTCCAGAGCAAGCTTTACAGTTTTCCTCATCACAGCTGGATCTCCTGCATGAAATCCACAGGCAATGTTTGCAGAGGTAATAAATTTCAATATATCCTCGTCCATTCCTATTTTATAGGGACCAAAACTCTCTCCCAAATCACAGTTTAAATCTACCTTATACACTTTAACCCTCTCTCTTTCCTATGAAAATAACTTTTCTTTCATCTACCGTTCCAATTTCATTTCTCACCATTCCAATTCTATATAATCATAAATTCATTATATTCACTTTTATGGTAAAAAATCAATAGTTTATTAAAATAATTAACGTATTATTAGTATAATAATGCTTTTATTTATCATATTTAAATAAATAATTACAATAAATTCAAGATATAAATAATAAATTTCATTATCCACTCTATTCAGTCAATTTTGGTTTATTTATACTTTTTTGATTTTTATAATTAATATTACAAAACCACTGTGATACCAACAATATCTATAAAAGTTGATTTTATAACAATGGACTAATCCAAGTTAAAAATGGACTCGGTATGGTTGGCACCAAGTGTCCACTTCCATATACAGTCAATCTTTCACAATTCCAGGGACGGAACTGCTTTAATGTTTCCCTTGGAGAAAAGTAGAGAACCAAAATCTTTGATTTTGTGTGAATCACTTTCACACCGTGCAAGGAAGTATTAGAGTGGTTAGTCACCGGATAAATTCTGTAACATAATCAATATTTTTTCATAGAATACATTAGTGCTATTTAACCAATAAGAATATTGATAACCTGACTTTACAATATTACATAGAGTAATAAAATGTTAGGAGATATAAGATGTGGTAATTTTTCATAGCTTAAAAAACATAAAATTTACAATAAATAACAAACAATATTCTATCTATATAGGAAATGAAGTTAGTGTTGCTCATGGAGCTCTAATTCACGGTCCATGTATTGTTGGAAGTAATACTTTTGTGGGATTTAATGCTATTGTTTTTAATTCTATTGTGGAAGATGGCTGTTACATTGATTTGGGAGCTATAGTAACAAATGGAGTACGAATCCCTGCTAAGAGTTACGTTCCAGTTGGAGCTGTAATAGATACTCAAGAGAAAGCTAATGCTCTAAATAAGGTATCAGAAGCTGATGAGGATTTTGCTAAAAATGTAGTTAAATCAAATACGGAACTTTCACAAGCATACTCTCTAAAATTTGGTGATATCAGATGTATTTGTGGTCTTTGTTGTGATCGTAGTACTTTTAATAACTTACTGAAGGATGTATAGAAAAAGACAAGTCGGTTAGATGTAAAATTACATTAACTAACTTGTCTTTTTTAAGTTATATAAGGTGCCTATTCTAAGCTAGTCATTGAAATTGTTTTTTCAAGATGAACACCTCTCCCTTATTTGTATGAATATCTTTTAGAATAGATTATCAAAGGATGACATTAAGTGGTCATATTCTGGCAAGTAATTAAGGCAAATAAAGGAGTACTCTCCTGTTGTTGCTTTTTCTTTAACACGGGACATACTAATAAATACCGCATCTTTTATTGATTGAGAATTTGGTACATCGCAGTAAATTTCCCCATTTACATACCTTGTAGAAGGTGAATCTAAAACTAATACAACATTAGGTGTTTGCCATCCTTTATAGCTGTGATAAGAACTAACTTTAAGCCTTCCAGTACCTCCACGAAATCTCCACTTTTCAGAGCGGCGGCGTTCAATATCTCTATGTCTCTGTAAATCATATACATGAGATGTACGAATACCTTTATTCTCAAAATACTCTACAATTTCTGCACCTGTATTTTCATTAGTTGTGAGAATCGTAATATCTTCCCAATCATTGCTTTGGCATAAAGCTTTTATATGATGCTCAAGCTGATACAATTTTTCAACATTATAATTGGCCCTATAATTAAACCAGAAGGCTGTTTGTAATAAAGAAATCTGTTGTTTATCACGTGGTACTAAAATATCTTCTCCATCAATATGTAATTGCTGACGAACTACATGTATTTTTTGGACAATCCCCTGTGGTAAACGATATGTATATTTTAAATTGCCCGGTCTCCCCTTAAATCCAATATTCTTAATCTGCTCAGAGTCCTCAATCCACACGCCGTGCTCAAATAAATCTTGAGCTTTGTCGTAAACAATAAAGAGTTCCCCTTTCCCAGTGAAAAATTGTTTTAGAAATCGAATCCATTCCCCTTTAAAGTCTTGTCCCTCATCAATTAGTATATAATCGTAATTAAACTGATCCTTTTTAGGATTTTTAGCTAAATATTCATTAATAGCACCCATCCATCTTTCTGTGAACTCTTTTCTATTATCATCAAAGTCTACTTCAATTTCATGTTCTGTCATTATGACTTTCAATAATTCATGGAAATGTATAATGGTCAAATCTCTTCGTAATTTTTTCCGTTCTCCATCATATTTCTCTGTTCCAAATTGCTGGCTGCATAAATCTCTTAAATAGTGACGTAAAGTAATATTAAAGGTTAAAATAAGTACACGGTTATTTTCCTTTAATGCTTTTACACCTTTTTCTGCTAAAATCAATGATTTTCCTGATCCTGCTACGCCGCTCCATCTACGAATAGTTCCGGGATTAAGATCCGCCAAATCTTTTTGTGCTCCCTTTAAAATATACGGTTGCTTACGCTCATGATTATAGTCTGAATACTGTAAATGCTTGGCTAACTCTTCTACTAAATGCTGCAATAAACCATTATTATTATATTTTGAATGCTCCATAGCCAATGCATAGGTATGTTTTATTGCTGTTAATTTGTTTTGTGCATTTTTAATGTATTCAATATCTTCCATTGTCCAAATTTTTGTATACTTATTTCCATACCCACAGAAAGCTAATACCTGTGCTTTAGATGCTCTATGAAAATATACTACAGTTTCTATACAACCATAGTAATTTTCAAAGTTCTCAGCAAGATAAACACTATTATTCAATTCTGCTTTTAGAATACTTTTTTTATAGTTTTCTACTTGATTGATTGGATTCTTTTTATGTGCTTGTCCATCTGTTCCCCGAATATATCCACCATTTTCATAAACATCTAAATTCAAATTCCAGTCCTTAACCTCTATAATAATAATTCCACGTTCAGGATGAAGTAAAATGAAATCTGGCTTCATGGAATTTATATGGGGCTGCTCAAATATTCCCCACCCATGAAAACGTGGACTGCTCCTAAATACATTTAATAAATATGTTTCACCATCTGTTCTTGGATCATTAGGATTAAACCCCTCAAAGATTTCCCCTGGCATATTTCTCACCTCAAATATATACAATTTTATTTTATAACTCTATACTATATATAAACTAAAATATAGGCATTAATTACTAGATTTCATATATTTAAAATCTCTTTTAGATTACCTAATGGCTCATAGTATCTTTCTACAAACCTATTCTTGCTACTCTTCTACTATTTCAGCCTCATCTATAGCATTATAATGTATGTGTCCTGCTACATGCACTACAGTATCACCTAATTCAGCGTCCCTATAAACATCTCCAAGACAAGAAAAACCATGCCAGTACCTAGCTGCTATATCCTTAGATTCTGTATCTATTATACTACCTTCTAGTTTCTTTGCTATATTATACAGATTTCCACAGGGAGTGGTAATCAGAATCTCTGCCTTTGTTATTTTGTTGTTTTTGTCAACATACAGCCTGTACTTTGGCTTACCTATCTTAAACTTTTCTATAAACCGGTTTATTACTTTAAATTCGCCATATTCAAGGGCGCAAAAAGGCTTAGGGAAGGCATACTCAAGCTTATACTTTTTGCATTCTTCTATGGTTTTATCTCTCACCCACTTTGACAGCCAGTCCTTACTTTCTAATGGTACCAAAAGCGCCTTTCCTTCGCTTAAACTTATAAGTCTAGGCAGCTCCATTAATATATCTTCATGTATACCTATGGCAATAGCTATATCATGTTTTTCTAATTTGTCTGGCAGATACTCCAAGGGGTCATCTATAAGGATTGGATAAGTATTAGGAAGTTCTAATATCTGAACTACGTTATCCATGTATCCAAGCTCCTTTAACAGTGGAATAATCCTCTCATTTGCAATTAATCCATCTGTTTTTATAGAATTTTCAGTTTGTAAAAACTTACTTCCAGTTTTAGAACAAATAATAAGAATCTTCATTGGAAACTCTCCTTTCAATTAAAGCTGTTATAAAAATATATAAATATTAGGTTTAAATTACCAAACATATATCCCTTGAATAAGAACTTTAGTTATGTTATTATAATCTAGCAACGAGGAAACAACTTAATTAAAGATAGAATTCGTGCTAGATGGGGAGTCAGCGGTGCCCTGTAACCTGCAATCCGCTACAGCAGGATTGAATTCCCACTTTAGACTTTAATCTGTTGGGTCGACTGATCTAAGTGGTATTGAGAATTGGGTCCCATGCAGCAGAAGCTCATGAAGTCCGTCAGGTCCGGAAGGAAGCAGCGGTAAGTGATCACTTCTGAGTGCCGTGGATAAACCTGATTTGAGCTAACTGGATTAGTAACGCTAGTAGATTAATTGTCAACGGTGGGTGCACGATGTACATAGATTATTTTTTCTGAAATATTCGCTAAGCTCCTATTTTGAACCTACATTTAAACTTCGGGAGTCCAATATTTAGATGAGGAAATGTACCTTCTTGTGAGTCCTTTTATGGCATTGAAGGCGATTGAGACATCTGTGAGGACACCCACCTATCGAGAGATAGGTGTCAAAATTGGAGCACCGGTATTTTGGAGTTTATATTTAGAAATTTTCAGCCAATGCTTAGTATTATTAAGCATTGGCTTTTAGATTATTTTTACATAATTATCATTAGAAAAAATACACTTTCCTGATTACCTCTCAAAAAATTCTTTAGCATATTGAACTATACCACTTACACTTTTTAAACTCCCCTCGATCAGCTCCATCGCCATAAAACACTCATCCGGCACTTCAAAGGGAGCCTTTATGCCCCAATTACTTGCAGGGACATATCCAAAACGAGGATAATAAGCCGGGTGTCCAAGTACAATTACAGAACCAAACCCCAAGTTTTTTGCAATTTCATGTCCCTTTATAATAAGCTTGCCTCCAATCCCTTTGCCATGCAACTCAGGAACAACAGACAAAGGCCCAAGAGCCAGAGAAATATTTTCACAAATTTTAATTTTTGTAAAGAGTATATGCCCCACAATTTCGCCATCCAACTCTGCCACAAGTGAAAGTTCCGGAATGAACGCTTCACTGTTTCTGAGACGGTTAACCAGGTTTTGCTCGTCACCGTCAGAATGTTCTACCTTTTCAAAGGCTAATTTTACTACACTGTAAATAGTGCTTATGTCTTTTTCTTGTTCTTGTCTTATAACTATATTCATTTTTATGCTCCTTCCATTTAATACTCCATATCAAATAGCTTATCCTTATAATCTTTCACAAAATATCTTTTACCCTTGGAAAATAGCGAATCAACTTCCTATTTTATAGCGAAGAGGCAATCCTAGAACTTAAATATATCTTCTAGGTTTATAGACATATCTGGAAAAACCGTGCTGATATAGTTATCATTGTTCTTAAAAACATTTGTTATTTTATATTGATTATCTATTAATGAATATTGTACTATATACCCTTCTTGTTCAACCAGATTACATTCAAGGACACCAAATCTTTGATAAACATCTAACTTTGTTATATAGTCATGAGTTGCGGTACTTTTTGAAATAACTTCAAATACAATCTTTGGAGCTGATGTGAAACTTTCACCTTGCCTAGCAGATTTTTCACACATTACAAATACATCTGGCTTAAACTTATACACTTCTTCATTATTTCTAAAAATCACTTCAATAGATTCCGTGTATACATCACACTTACTTTTATCAAGAAACGTCATTAGTTTAAAATTTAGCCTTGATATTATTTTATTATGTTGAATGGAAGTATTAGCTGATAATACAATATATCCGTTACTATATTCAGCTTTACCATTATAATTAGCCTGAATATTTTCAAAATCTTCTTCTGCGTAGTGTATATTCTTAGCATACATACCGATTCACCTTTCTTTACCTTTACCGTAATTATAACAAAATACATACAATAAAGGAAATCACTCTTTATCAGGTATCAAACAAGTAGACTTTGTGTTGCAATGAATTACTAATATTTATCAATTCTCCAAGGATAAATATTTCATCAAGAATTTCAAAGGTTGAAATACGAGAAAGTTTAAAGACACGATAATCCTGCTTGGAAACGCAGTAGCCTTGTAAATACCAGTGTGATTCTTTTAACACCAGCCGATAGGGTTCAACCTTCCGACTACTTTTTTGCCCACCACGGTTAGAATAATTAAAAGATAGAAGTTTCCTATCATTCAGTGCTTTTTTAATTTTTTCAAGGTTGGGTTGCAAATTCTTATTGCCAATCCAATATAATTTTCACATGGAGCTTGATATTCTATAATTATTTTCCTTTCCCTCAATCTGCACAATATAATTCTTACACATCTCAATAATTCTGCTGCCTACGCCTTCATCAAAGGATAAAAGACTTTCTGCATTAAATTCCGATGATATAATAATAGGCAATTTATTCATATACCTATAATTAATTATTTCAAAGATTATGTTAATATCTGACTCATTTATTTTTCCCTTATACAAATCATCAATCAATAGTACCTCACAGTTTTTGTATCTTCCTATAAAACGGGCATAGTAATCTTCATCTAGGATATTTTGTTTTATTTTTAAAATTTCATCTCTATAGGACATATAAACAACCTTAATTCCCTTCGATAAGAGATTTACCCCTAAGGCCACAGTCAAGTGGGATTTACCACTTCCAACTTGTCCTAGAAAAGCTATGCTGTTTTTTCTAGTGTTTCTAATGCTATTAAACTGCTTAAAGTACTCAATAGCAGTGTTTTTTGCTTTTTTTGTGACTTCATTATAGGGCTTATAATTAGCAAAGGTCAATGTATTTTTCTCCATTTGAAGCCCGGAATTTTTCCATATCAGAAGAGCTTTGTCCATTTCTCTACACTGGCAAAAAACTATAGTATCTTGATACTTGGAACTTTTCTTTATAACAAAACCTGCTCCCCCACAAGCTGGACATTCCTCTTTGTTAATATCAGAATGATTAGATAAGCTCATCTTCATTTGTGTCTGATAAGATTCTTGGTTCTGGTGGTTTATAGCCTGTCCATTTTCCCTTATTTGTTTTCGGACTCTTTGAATTACCCCCTCTATTTTCCCCATTGATTCCTTTAAGTCCTTCATTTTTCTTATCCCCCTTTCTCTTTTTATAGTTGTTAATAACTAATTCCGCCTCCCTCAAAGTTTTTACCCCCTTATCCTGCCAGTTATATAATATCTTTTCTACATACCTTAAATTTCTTACGTTGCTTTCCACTGATTCCTTTATGGCAAGAATAATAAGCTCTGGATTCTTAAACTCATCACAGAGAAACTGTATTTTTTCTAAATCATAAGAACCAGGAAACCTTATATTAGCACTGTAGTAGTCAACTACTTTTTTAAAGGCTTCTGAGTTCTCTTTTCTGCCTTCACATAAGATTCTGTTTTCATCTTCCCCTCTAGGCCTGACTTTCTCAGGCTGCTTAACCCCTTCTTCCTCTTCTTCTATACTATCTGTAGTAATCTCTGGTATTGCTTTGTTAGAACTTAACTCTTCCTGTACTAAATTTAAGCAGTCCTTCTGCTCTTTTGTAACACTGGAGTTATTACAATTACCATAAGCTTTATGATACAACTGCTGAATCAAAGCAAAATCTATAGTATACCACTTTGTTTTATCCATCTTGCACTTATTAAAGTTACCTGAAATCACAATACCCATAGACTCAAGATTTTTTATTGCCTTCCTTATACTACTTACTGATAAAACATAAATTTGTTCCTGCCAATTTTCATAAGTATTATATACCCACCTTCTGCCTTCAATAAGATTGGTACTTTTTTCTAACCAATAATTTATTTGGCTTAAGATTATAGCTTCATTCATCCCTATAAGCTTTGCTAATTTAGGATTGAAAATTATTACCGTATTGTCCTCTACAAGCGATCTGTTCAATACTTATCCCCCCAAAACTATTTCAATCACATTGGTTTTGTTGTAAAAATTAATAATTATAGTAGCTTTTAATCTTTAAAACTCAACCTTAGTCTTTTTAATACTTTTCTTTTTCTATTTATAGCAGTTCTGTAACATATACCTTTAAACTGTGCATACTTTTCCAAAGTCTTATTTTCATAATAAAACCAATTAATTAACTCTAAATCCTCTTTTGGCAACTTATCTAAAGCCTTTCCTAGCAGCAGCTTTTCTTCTTTTTTTAAAAGTTCCTCTTCTATATTTTCCTCTGCAGGTATAGCAACTATAAATTGGTTACCATCCTCATTTGCACTATTTAGGCTACAGCAGCTGTTTTCCTTTATGTTGTCCCTTATTAAACCGTAGAAGCTTCTAGCAATAGCATTGGTAACATATCCAGTAAAGGCACTACTTTTTGTCACATCAAACATATTCACAGCTTTAATTATGGCTACTTGTCCAATTTGAATTAAGTCTTCTATATCATACCCTTTCACAAAGGTACATCTTGCAGACTTTACAACAAAAGGAGTATAGCTTTTTATTATCTCTTCCATAGCTTTTTTGTCTCCTGTTTTAGCTAAAAGAATTTTTTCTATGAGCCTCATTTCACTAATTGTAAAACCCCCCATCTATTCAGCAATTTTATTAACTAAAACTCTTTCTAAAACTTAAAAATAAAAAAAGCCCTCAAAATTTTTGAGAAGCTATAGATAATATTTAAGTTTTTACTAACCATTTATTACTTTATTTGAAATTTATGTAAACTATTTACATTTTAATTATAACATAGTTTTTTTCCTGTTGTACTACCAATTTTCAACTAAAATTCTATCTACTTACTAACCTTTTACTACCTTTCTACTCACCTTTAACTTAAAAAAAGGAGTAGATGTACCACCCCTAGCGAAACCTTATGTATAATAGTTCCCTGATAACTTTTAACACTATATTTACCAGGCAAATTAAATCCCTATGCTGTACATCTCTGCAAGTTTATCTATACCTTTTTTTCTATTTCTATTTAGTACACTATCACTCATAAACAACTCACCTTTTAAGTGTCCCCAGGATTTTTTATCTAAGTAATACCCTTTTATAACATCTTTGATTTTAGGATCTAATCTATCAATACAGTAATCAAGTTTTCCTAGTTCATACTTAGAGGCTTTTATTTTTTTTATGATTTCTTCCTCAGCTTCTTTATTTACTCTTTGAGATAATTTTTCATATATGATAGCAATTGTACTGGTTTTATCTGATAATGAACAGGAATGAGCTTTTCTCTCAAAATTTGATGAAAAGCTCATTGACTCAATCATTTCTTCTGGAAGTAAATTCTGAAAGGTTTCTAGCTCGAATTGCAATTGTTTTATGTCGCAAGAAATTTTATTATAGTTCTCCAGTAAATATATGATATACTCTCTCATTTCCATTGACTCCCTCCCGTATCTCCCATATTAGATTAAATATGTCATATTATTACAATAACATTATATTATTTTTATTAATTTTAGTCAATATTATTATTTCTTATTTATCAAGTTTTTGTTGACTATATGTAACGCAATCTGTTTTTAGCAAAACAATACCATATTATAAATAGTTTCATTATAAATGACTTTTTGTTAGGTTATAATTTGAACATTCTTTGACTACAGGCAATGTACTTGATATAATAAATTATAATTATCTACAATTATAGATAATTATAGATAATTGTAGATATTTAATTATAGTAATGTAATTGACAACTTTTTATATAAGGAATAAAGGTAAGGTGGTAATATGACTTTTAATAAACAAGAGTTTGCAGATTTATTAGAAAAGGCAAGAGGTGATAGGTCAATAACAAGATATGCTTCTGAAGTTGGCTTAAGTCCTGCCCACATATCTCGATTATTACGTAAATTACTAGATACCCCTCCTTCACCAGCTACTATAGCTAAATTATCTCAACTAGCCCATAATGGTGTAACCTATAAGGATTTTATGATAGCTGCTGGCCATATTAATGACATAGAAAACAAAGATCAGATCAGCAATAAAAACCTAAGTATAGAAAAAAAGTTTCATCAAACCCTTACTCCCTATTTATTTTCACTAGAAAATGTAAAGTCAATTACTCCTCCTGGTAAGAACTTAGGCCTTTTCACCTTAATAGTTGATTTTAAGGATGGTTCATACCGCAGATGGTATGTAGCATTTATGGAGGCAGTCAATAAAAACATTTTTTTGAATTTTTTAGGACATCTTACCCTTAATTCTTTTAAAACAAATGAGAAAATAACAGTTGTTGTTACTTCACAAAAAGAATATAATGTGGTACTTAATAATAAACCTAAATCTCTTAATGCTAATCTTTATGTAATGTTAATTGATTTAAATAGCCTTGAAATAATAAAAGAGGAAGTTCTCTGCGAAAATTAGCATATTACTTCCTCTTTTTTAAAGTCAAAGAAACTCTATTTTTTTCTCATCTAATTACTTTTAATAGCGTTAGATAAATTATTTATACTCACTGTTAAAACTTCCAGCTTTGCTTCCAACCTAACTAGCAAATATATAGATACCGCTATGGGAAAACCAACATTTGCTATAAGATTTAACAACTCACTACTCATTTAACCCACCTTCTTTACTAATGTAGTGTATAAAAAAAGCACAGTAGTTTACTTAAAACCAATTCCAGTTTTTGTAAATTAGCCTGTGCCTTATCATTCTTTAACTTTCTAATTTTGAGTATTTACCGGATCACCACCAACTTATATAAGTAGTGTAGTTCACCGCTATTTTACAGATAACTCTGAAGAAGTTTTGTCTGTAATTGATGCAGAGTCCTTAAACTTTAAGTCTCCACCAGTGGATGAAAAAATGTTCTTTTGAATTATTACGTCCATAGCAGCACTTACCTCAAGATCTGTGATATCTTCTCTTATGTTGTTAACTCTTATAGCAGTTTTCTTTCCCTCTTCATTTAAAAAATTCATAACTAGTGTTTTAGCCATAGTTTTTCCCCCTTTTAATAAAATTTATAGTAATAGACATAAACCCTCTCACTTCTTTGTAGGTGGAATAGTTCGTGAAAATAATTTAGTTTCCTAGCTTGGACTCCTTCTAAAGTAGAAGAAGTCCTGTAATTTCAGTTCCCTACCTTTTCTGCTCTTTAACCTTAGACATTTGTGATGCCGCTTTCATCTTCCCTTATTATTTCATCTAAGGTTTTTCCTATAAGCTTTTCTACCTCTTTTGCCACATCGAAAATGGCCTGTTCTGTAGCATTGGTTTTCACCTTTGAAAACCTCTGACTTTTAATTATTTCCTTTCCCTTTGGATCTACACCATCTATATATTTTACTATTAGTGTAGTCTGTAGCTTTGTTGCTGTTGCAGCCATATTTATCAACCCCTTTCACTTAGTATATATACAGTTAGGGGTGATATAGGCAAAATTAATTAATAAATTTTTGCTTCTAAAAGTTATAAATGCTATACTATTATTAGGGTAAATAGCATTAATTACAAAACAAATGAAGTTTACCACAACATGCGATTAGGAATTGTTTATGATGAAGATTTATAATAAACTTTTAAGGGATAGAATACTGGAAATAATAAGTGATCAATAGTAACTTGTCCTAGAAGACAGTTCTGTCATTTACTATAACCTTTTCGGGATCAACATTTGAATATATTCTGTGTCTAATACCTGTAAATTCAACTTTACTAATGATACCACTATAAACAAAAAGCTTTAAATCTTCAATATACTCTACTGTATAGGACATTATAAGATAATAAATCATATATAGTCTTATAAGTTTCCAATCTTCAACTGATTTATTTAAGAATTTATTAATAACGTCTCTTAGAATTGGTTTGCTAATTTCAAATCCTGTTGATCCATTCTTTGATACAAACATATTTATCATATTCCATTCAGAACGGGAAAACTCTGGATTTTTTTCTTCTCCAAGCAAAATTCGTCTTGCTCTTAACTCTGCTAATTCTTTTGCACTAATAGATTTTCCAAATCCTCCTAAACCAACAGATAATTCGGTTCCATAACTTGAACCTTTTTTATTTTTTCTCAATTTTATAGTATATATCTCATCATTATCATGATTTATCTCAATGTTTTCTACCTTAACATACTCACACAATTCTTTAAAGGTAAAACTAATATTATTATTGCCCCAGGGATTTACAGTGTCGAGATTTCTTATTATAGCAACTTGCCCTGGTAATGGATTTACTATGCTTACTTCTATTAAATCATCCTTCTCAATAACTTTGTCATATTTTATGGCTTCAATATTAAATAAACACCACTTTCCACTATCTTGAATTACTTCTTCACCTGTTAAATTTTCCTTATAGTTATTTATATTATGAGTTTTTTCAGAGTCTCTCTCTTCAATAACATTCAAAATAATCGGTGATGTAACAATACCGTTAAAAACTGGAGTTTGTACATCTTCATACTTTTCCATTTCAATTGATATATATTTATAGAGATTAAATATATCAACATTACCTTTTTCATCAGCTGCTTTTCCTTCAAGTCCCTGTAAAACATGATATGTAAATCTTCCATGAGCTTCTTTATCAAGTTCATAAGCTTTTTGATAGTAATCACAAGCTGCAATTACTACTTTCCCCTTACCGCTAACCTTTAATGCTCTTTCCATTGTATCCCTAACGGCTGAAGCCTCTCTAGCAACGTTACCACTATAACAACAATCAAACATTACGACTACAGCTTTCGCATTAGTATTTTCAATAAGTTCTTTTACATAATCCATTTCAATAGAAGTATTAAGTATGTTATAAATTTTAGTATCATAAGTTATAAAACATCCGTTTCCGCTTGTAGAACCGTGCCCTGCCCAGTAAAGAAAAAGAGTATCATCTTTGCTACAATTCCCAAAGAAATCTTTTAATGATTTTATAACATTGACCTTTGTAGCTTGAGTTCCAATTAAATTACTTTGACCATAATCTACTGATGAAACTCCCAATACCCTACCTATTCCTAGAACATCGTTAACAACATTGTTTAAAGGTTTAATTCCTTTGTCTAAATATTTATTTATGCCAATTAAAAGTGCTTTATAAATAATAATCACCGCCTGCCTATATTTTTAACTTCGTTCGAATTTATTTAACTTTTGTTTTATGCTTCTAGTTAGTAAACATAACTTTATTATGCTTAATACATAATTATAGACATTTATAATATATCTATCTAATACAAGTGAATAATTACGTACGTAATAGGTTATACTCAAATCATACATCATTACGTGCGTAATGTAAATACTATTTTCTCAAATTATTCGTTAACTGTAGAATTTATCCATAAAACACAAATAATAAAATTAAATTTCAGATCATCTGCGAATTTGTGTTCTATTATGCTATAATACTAATTGGGTTTCTGCCCTTATCATTGTATATACGCACGTAAAATGATATAATAAAACTATATTTTACACACGTAAGGATGATACATATGAAAAAAAACTTTTATTACACCTTTCCTGCTATTAAAGGGAAACAGGCTCAAAGGGATTATTTTGTTATAATGTGCCCTTTAGGTGTACTTTCAAAATTGTTTATATTTAACGAAGAAGAACTCCCTGCAGAATATAGGGCTCAGAGAACACTAAATAGAAGCAGGATTCCAGAAATTGCTAATTATGTAATCAGTAACCCAAAAGATTATGTTTTTTCATCTCTGACTTCATCTGTAGATGGAAACTTCGAATTTACTCCTTTTCCTGATGATAAAACTAAGGAAATTGGTATTCTTAAAATATCTATGGATAGTAAGCTGTTGATAAATGACGGTCAACACAGGAGGGCAGCAATCGAAGAAGCCCTAAAGGCTGCTCCCGAACTTGGTGATGAGACAATATCAGTTGTTCTATTTATTGATGAAAACTTAAAAAGAAGTCAACAAATTTTTGCTGATTTAAATAAACATGCAATTAATGTTTCTAAATCTCTTGGCGTCCTTTATGATTCCAGAGATCCAATAGCATTAATTACAAAACATTTGATAGAATCTAATGCTTTATTGAAAAATTATACTGATATGGAGAATACATCTTTGCCCAAATTCTCCCCTAAACTTTTTATACTTAGCAGTGTGAACGAAACGAATAAAAAACTATTATCTAAGTTAAATGCAAATGATGAGAATAATAAAAATTTTGTTTATGATTTTTGGAACTTTCTATGCGAAAATCTGAAAGACTGGCAATTTGTTTTTAATAAGGAAATCAGTCCTCACATTTTCAGAAATACTTATGTCAGTTCTAACGGTGTAGTATTAGAAGCTCTTGGAATTGTAGGAAACTATCTATTAAAAAACAATATCATCGATTGGGAAAATTACTTAATAAAGCTTAATGATATTGACTGGAACAGATCTAATCTAAAAAACTGGGAAGACCGTGTTATAGGCAAAAGTGGACGTATAATTAAGAGTTCTCGTGGAGTAAGGCTAACTAGCAATCTCATAAAAACCCAAATTGGCCTTCCATTGAGTAAAGATGAAGAGAAATTAGAGTTAGAATTTAAATAGCGATTTTTAAATTGTTTTTTGTATTTTTTGTAGCAAATTTACTGAAAGAGAGAAATAATCTATGAATAATAATGAAGAAAAGTTAACTTTAGATGAAAAAGTTCAGCTCATTCTAGATGAGATGGAAATGGTATATAAAAATGATAAACGCCCTTGGGTTATAGGCTATAGTGGTGGTAAGGACAGTACTGCTGTTGTTCAACTTGCATTTATGATGTTACAAAGGTTACCTAAAGATCAAATAAATAAAGATGTGTATGTTGTTTCATCAGACACCTTAATAGAAAATCCAATAATGTTAGGATTTTTGAAAATGAATTCTGATTCAATAACGAAAATGGGCGGCGAAGAACATTTAAACCTTAGGATAAAAGCTCAAATGGTACATCCAGACTATGATAACTCCTTTTGGGCAAATATTATTGGAAAAGGACTACCTACTCCAACTTCTATTAGGTTTAGATGGTGTACTGAAAAATTAAAAATTAAACCTTCTAATAAATTTATAGAAGAAAAAGTAGATGAAAACGGAGAAGTTATCGTACTTCTAGGAGTTCGCAAAGCAGAAAGTATTGCTAGAAGAATAAGGATAGAAAACAGACAAATAGATGGATACTTGTTAACTCCTCATGCAACGATTAATAATACCTATGTATATAATCCAATTGTAGATTTATCAACTGATGAAGTGTGGAGTATACTGCTTCGTAATAATGGAGTCAGTCCTTG
This sequence comes from Clostridium tanneri, assembly GCF_033659955.1. Classification (NCBI taxonomy): domain Bacteria; kingdom Bacillati; phylum Bacillota; class Clostridia; order Eubacteriales; family Clostridiaceae; genus Clostridium; species Clostridium tanneri. Next base: position 5,598 of record NZ_JARUJP010000010.1, on the reverse strand, counting down.
GGGTGGCAATAACAACGAGTTATTTAGCCTATATATGGGCTCTGATGGCGGAGAATGTCCATTCACAGTAACATCAAATAAAGGAGAAATTGATACTCCTTCTTGCGGAAACTCTCGATTTGGGTGCTGGATTTGTACTGTTGTACAAAAAGATAAATCTTTAACTGGATTTATTGAATCAGGTGAAACTTGGTTACAACCTCTTTTAAATTTTAAAGAATGGCTTTTAAACATTAGAAATAGACATGAATATAGAGCTCAATATAGAAGAGATGGAAATCATTATTATAGAAAAGTTTATCTAGACAATATTCCTGTTGATGAGAGAAAAAATATTATTCAAGAAAGCATCTATACTGATAACGACAATAAAAAGTTTATTAACTTTAAATATAAAGACCCAAATTTCCCTATATTAAGTGATAGTTTATATTTTGATGAAAATGGCAGATTCGTAGATAAAGAAAAATTTAAATTATATTTAGAATTATTACCACTTGAACCTGGTTTAAATAAGCTAGATACTAATAAAATTCTTAAAGATGATAAAGGTGAATACGTGAATGTTCTAGGTTATGGTCCTTTTACTTTTCAAGCTAGGCAAATAATTCTAAGAAGATTACTAGAACTTGAAAAAGAAATGAAAGAACAAGAGGGAATTGAATTTGACCTAATTACAAAAGAAGAACTTAAAGCAATTGATGATATATGGGAAGATGAAGAAGACCTATCAAGAAATACATTAACAAAAATTTATTTTGATGTTTATAGTGAGAAACTTCCTTGGCATGATTTCAAAAAACCACTTTTAGAGGAAGTTGCTATAGATAAGATAAATAGTATCTGTGAACGTAAAGGAATTTCAAAGGATCTATTAGTAAAGTTATTAGTTGAGACAGATAAGCAAAAATTCTATTCAAACAAATCAAATTTAATTAAGGCTATTGATAAAACATTAAATCAAAAACATTTATATAAAGATATATATGAGGCGGTAGAATATGATAATTAAAGAAGTTAAACTTAAGAATTTTAGATCCTATGAAGATGAAACTAAATTTGTATTTTCCCCTTCTGGAGAAAAAAATATTGTGCTAATTGGTGGCGAAAATGGAGCTGGAAAATCTACTTTATTTGAAGCTATTAAATTATGTATTTATGGCCCCATAACCTATGGCTACCAAGGACACAATTCAAACTACATTGCAAAAATCAAATCCAATATAAATCATAACGCTTATAAAGAAGCTACAATGAACGCTTATGTTGGTATAACTATAATTTTAACTGAAGGAACTAATGAGAATGTTTATGAACTAATAAGGCATTGGACCCTTAAAGATAAAAGACTTGTTGAAACATATGAAGTAAAGAAAAATGGTAATGTATTAACTGGTGAAGCTGAGAACTACTTTGAAAATTACTTAACTTCGCTTATACCACCAAATTTATTTGACTTCTTCTTTTTTGATGGTGAAGACTTATCTGATGCTTTTATTGGAAGAAGTGCTAGTAGCCATCTTAAAGAATCAATACTTAAATTAAGTAATTATGATACTTTAGATATACTAAAAAGACATTTGCTACAATATCAAAGAAGTACATCTCTTAGCTCTGAAAAACTAAAGGACTTAGAAATGGAATATAATTTAGCAAATGAAGAACTTTCTAATAATAAAAGTACACTTAAATCCTTAGAGTTTAACCTTGAAGAAGCAAAAGCTGATCTAGAAAATACAACTTTACAAAAGTCAAAACTGGATGAAGACTTTAGAAATTCGGGAGGATTACTTGAGAGCGAAAGAGATTTACTGGTTTCTAAACAAAATTCATTAGAAAATGAGAGAACAAATATATATCAATTTATTAGGGATTTTTGTAATGACACTCTACCCTTACTTTTAAGTGAAAAATTACTAGTTAAAATTAAGAATCAAATTTTAGATGAAGATTCTCTTCATACCTACAAAAGCTTTAAAAACAGATTGGATGAAAATATAATAAGATCTTCACTAATTGAAGCTGACGTTATTAAAGATCCTACTTTAGATTTATCTAATGTACCATCGTTGATACTTAGCAAATTGTTTAACACAGGAAGATTGAATAATGTTAAAACTATACATAACCTATCAAATGATGATAAACAAAGTGTGCTATCAAAAATAGATGATATATTAAATAATAAAAAATCTTTAAGCAATATAATTAATGAGAAATATTCTAGATCAAATGAAATTACTGAAGAACTAAAAGTTATTAGGGAGAAAATTAGTTCTTCCGTTAGTGAGAATGTATTGAAAGAATATCTTGATGCTAATTTAAAACTAAATGAAAAAATAAGCCAAATAAAGTCTCAAATTCAAAAGATAACATCAGAAATCGAAAATTTAAAAGAAGAGATAAATTCATCTGAATATAAATTGAAAAGAGCTAAAAATGCTTACCTTCATTCTCTGCAAGGAAGTGAAACATTAAAACTGACGAATAACCTAGTAGAAACTTTAGATGAAATAATATTTGAGTTAACTAAAGAAAAAATACATGAAATAGAAGATAACTTTATTTATATTTTTAAGGAATTGATAAGGAAAGATAACTATATTGATAGTATTGAAATACAAACTAACTTTGATACTACTCTATACATTAACAAAGAATACAGTTCAATAGAAGTACTAAATCTTCTTAAGAACTTAGGTATTGATGATGTTGAAAAAAAATATGGTAGTAGATTCCTTGAAGACTTAAAACAATTCTATCCTTCTGAAAATAAAAAAGAGTTATTGTATAATGTTGAAAATAAATTTAGATTTGAATTATTGATTTTAAGAACCAAGTTTAATATAAATGATTTTTCAAAGGGTGAAAAGCAAATTTACATTCTTTGTCTTGTATGGGCACTTATCAAATCATCTGGAGTTCAAATACCTTTTGTTATAGACACTCCTTATGCAAGAATTGATGAAACTCATAGAGACTTGTTAACTACAAAATATTTACCAAAGGTAAGTAATCAAGTAATTATATTATCTACTAATGAAGAAATTGATAAGAAATTGTATTCTACAATGAGGAACTATATATGTAATGAATATTTATTACAATTTTTAGATAAAGAAAGAAAAACAAAAGTACATGACGGATACTTTTTTGAGGTGTAAACATGGGATTTAGACTTAAAACTTCTAAAAAAACAAAAGATATATTTGATGAAATAGGTGGAAGTAGTAACTTAAAGCCTTTTGCTTTATGTAAGATTGCTATATCCTTGTCCTTACAAGAAAATGGAGATATTGATGAATTTAAAAGTGACAATAACGGTATGGAACTTCAACGCGCTACTGTAACTGGTGATTTGGATGCTCTTTATAAATGTTTAATGGAATCCTATGCTGAAAAACATTTATCCGATGATGAGTATTTTCCTAATCATACAAAAAAACATATAGACCGCGGTGCAAAATTACTAGCTTCAAATTATGAGTACGCAGGAGGCAATCTAGAAAAGTTCCTAAATAAGTTGATTAATAAAGGAGATGTTTCTCTATGATATATTTAGATAACAGTGCAACCACACCCATTGATCCAGAGGTTTTAGATGCAATGATGCCTTATCTAAAAGAAGAGTTTGGAAACCCTTCTAGCAGACATTATACACTAGCTAAAAATGCTGAAAGAGCTGTAGAAGAAGCAAGAGAAAATCTTGCTTCCCTTATTAATTCAAAGCCTGATGAGCTTATATTTACTAGTGGTGCATCTGAAAGCAATAATTTTGTAATAAAAGGTGTGGCTGACTACAAAAAATACTACGAAAATAGTGGGAATCATATAATAACCTCTAAAGTTGAACACAAATCTATCCTTCAAACTTGTAAATTTTTAAGCGGTGAGGTTTATCTTAATAAAGAAAAAAACAAACCTAAGTCATATGTGCCACGAAAAGTTAAAAGTGTAAAAGTTGATAGAGGTTATGACGTTACCTTTCTTGATGTAAATGAATACGGTCAAGTTGAGAATAAGTCTTTAGATGAGGCTATAAAAGATACTACTATACTTGTTTCTATTATGTGGGGCAATAATGAGGTAGGAAGCTTAAATGATATAAAATCTCTTTCAAGTCTGACAAGAGAAAAAAATATTCGCTTTCATTCTGATGCCACACAAGTGTTAGGCAAAATACACATAGATGTTAAGCAAGTTCCTGTAGACTTTCTCTCCTTTTCAGCACATAAAATTTATGGACCTAAAGGAATTGGAGCATGTTATATAAGAAATAAGATGAAAGATACTCCAAATATAGATATGACTGCTTTGATTCACGGCGGATTACAAGAAGGCGGTTATAGAGCTGGAACTCATGCTGTACATAATATTGTTGGTTTCGGAAAGGCTGCTGAAATAGCAAAGCGTGAGATGAAAGAATATAATAGCAAAATTATTGAACTTGAGCTAGAAACAAGAAAGCTGTTAAAAGCAAAGTTTCCTAATGTAGAATTCTTGGGAGACCCTAAAAATCATATACCTGGGGTGATACCTGTTATACTTCCTGAGATTATAAATGAAATGCTTATTGAAAAATTAAGTAATGATGTAGCTATTTCTTCTGGTTCTGCTTGTAGTATTGGGGAACCTTCTTATGTCATTGAGGCTATTGGGAAAAAGATTTTTTCTAATAATTTTATCAGAATATCTTTAAATGCTGAAATATCTTCTAAAGAAATCTGCAATATTATAGATTTGTTATAGCTAAAGTTACTGTTTGTGTTACAATGAATTATCAAACCTTTCCGATAACTAAATCATGTTTTTAAGTGTTGTAATAAATAAAAATTTCTACAATTAATCCAATATTTAAACAATCAATATTTAACATTAGTAAACTTATAATATAATAACACATAAATATTTATGTGTTATTATATTAATTAATTTCTTCTAAATCTTAATTCTTTTGGAATACATTACATTCTCAAATTATAGGTTCCATATGTTTCCAATTGCACTCGCCATACTTTTCTGTCTTTTTTCAATTGGTGCTATATTCCATTCATTTAAACCACTAATTTTTTTGTCATCCTGAATGAACTGCTTCTATAAGCTTCTATCTTACTATTAAAAGTTTCATTTCCTACCTCATTATTGATTTGCTTCTCTAGTAATGTATAGTTTACTATCCGATATTTATAATAATCACAATCATTATTGAAAATACTTTTCCATTGATCATTAGGTGATTCTGGCAATATGTGTTCTATTGTATATTCTTCGTAAGCGATAAATTACCTAGTGTAGGGCTAAATAGAAACGGCCATCCGATAAGGTGGCCGTATTTTTCGATTTAATTATTCTTTTTACAGGAATCCTGTACCCATGAATCCCAAGGCAGGAATTCCTCTAAGAATTCTGGATTTGCTTCGAACTGAACCCCTGGAAGTTGTTTAAACAAAAACTGAAGGTAACTATACGGATCCAAGCCGTTGGCCTTTGAAGTCTCAATTATACTGTAGACTGTTGCACTTGCGCTAGCTCCTTTTGGACTTCCATTGAAGAGCCAGTTCTTACGACCAATAGTAAAAGGGCGTATGCTGTTTTCCG